>JAUIJR010000480.1 GCA_030431075.1 Polyangia bacterium
CGAGGGTCAAGATGGAGGCTCCGGCGACGCCGGCCCGAGCGACTGCAGCGTCGCCTCGCAAAAGCAGTTCGTCTTCGACGAGATGCAAACGAAGTACCTTTGGTGGGACCAGATGCCCGAGGTCGAGCTCGCCGACTTCGAGGACGCCGAGGACCTGGCCCGTGGCTTGCGCTACACCGAGCTCGACCGCTGGACCCGGGTCAAGAACAAGTCCATCGCCAACGCCTGGACGATGGAGGGCAAGTTCATCGGCTACGGTTTTTCGACGCGCCGCGACGCTCAAGACGAGGTCCGCGTCTCGCTCGTCGACGCCAACTCGCCGGCGAGCGCCGTCGGCCTCTTTCGCGGCTACAAGATCGTCTCGATCAACGGCATCTCCAAAGAAGAGCTCGACGAAAGCGGGGGCTGGGGCGCAGCGTACGGCCCTTCGGAGCCGGGCATCTCGGCCGACTTCGTCTTCGAAGACCTGGGCGGCCAGCAGTTTTCGGCGACCTTGACGCGAGACTGGATCGACTCGGTCTCGGTGCCTGTGCACCGGGTCTTCGACCGCCCCGGGGGTCCCGTCGGCTACCTACTGTTCACCAAGTTCGTGGCCGACGCGCGAGAAGAGCTCGACGCCGCCTTCGACAGCTTCGCGGCCGAGGGGGTGCGCCATCTGATCATCGACCTTCGCTACAACGGCGGCGGCACCCTCTCGATGGCCCGTCACCTCAACAACCTCGCCGCCGGAGCCCGGGCCACCGGTGAGATCTCCTATCAGCTCAGCCATAACGAGTTCCTGGCCGAGGAGAAGGACCGGGTCTACTACTTCGAAGACCTGAGCAATTCCCTCGACCCGCTGCACGTCGTGTTCATCACCACCGGAACGACGCAGTCGGCGAGCGAGACGGTGATCAACGGGATCATCCCCCACACGGTCGTGGACATCGTCGGATCCACGACCGCCGGCAAACCGGTGGGCACCAAGAACTACGAATTTTGCGAGAAGCTGCTCAGCCCGATCAGCTTTCGCATGAACAACTCCGAGGGCAACGCGGACTACTACGAGGGCTTCGATCCGAGCTGTCCCGCCGACGACGACCTCGAATCGCAGCTCGGCGACGCCGACGAGGGCATGCTGGCGGCCGCCTTGGCCGTGATCGACGGCAGCGGCTGCCCCTGATCGCGCGAGGCTGAGGCCGGGCCGGAATCCTCCGGGCGCGCCGTGCGTTCGCGGCCCGGACCCATGCGCGCGCCCCCTGCTTACGTCGGAATCGATCTGGGAACCACGAACTCGGCGCTGGCGCGCTTTTGCGAGGGCAAGGTCGAGCTGCTCCCCAACGACACGGGTGCGCCGCTGACCCCGTCACTCGTCTACGCGTCGAGTGACGGGAGCCTGCGGTGTGGGCAAGCCGCCCACACCGACGCCCTCCGCGACCCGGGCAACGCGCGGGCCGAACACAAGCGCCTGATGGGGACGCCGAACGAGTTCTACTTCCCAGCCCACGCGCGCGCCTACGGGCCGGGCGATCTGGCCGCCGTGGTGCTGCGCTCCTTGGCCGCCGACTACCGGCGCCACAGCGGCGAGCCCCTCGAAGCCGCGGCCATCTCGATCCCCGCGGCCTTCGAGTTGCCGGCGTGCGAGGCCACGGTGCGTGCAGCCGAAGCCGCGGGCATCGCCAAGGTCGAGCTCGTACAAGAGCCCATCGCCGCGGCCTTGGCCGCCGGATGGCAGCCCGACGACGGCGAAGGCCACTGGCTGGTCTACGACTTGGGGGGCGGCACCTTCGACGTCTCCTTGCTCGAGGGGGAGGAGGGCTTTTTGCGGGTGGTCGACCACGCCGGCGATCCTTTCTTGGGCGGCCGCGACATCGACGCGGCCTTGAGCCGGCGGCTCCTCGCGCGAGTGCATTCGAGTCCCTCCGCCCTCGAAGCGGACGCCTGGGCCCGCCTGCGCCTGGCCGCCGAGCGCCTCAAGATCGAGCTGGGCCGCGAGGGAACTGCACGACTCGAGTTGGATGCCGACGCCGGACTCCCCGCCGGGCTTCACGGGCTCGCGCTCGAGCGTGCCGAGCTCCTGTCCGTGGCCCGCCCCTACCTCGATCGAAGCATCAAGCTCGTGCGCGGCCTCCTGCAAACGCACGGACTTTCGCCCCGCGCGCTGCGAGGGCTGGTGCTGGTGGGTGGGCCCACGCGCGACCCGAGCTGGGTGACCGCGCTCGAA
This sequence comes from Polyangia bacterium, assembly GCA_030431075.1. GTDB lineage: Bacteria > Myxococcota_A > Polyangia > Nannocystales > Nannocystaceae > JAUIJR01. Next base: position 2,204 of record JAUIJR010000480.1, read on the forward strand.
GGCGAACTCGGCATCCCCGTGATCCCCAGCGAAAACCCGATGACGGCCGTCGCTCGCGGCGCGGCCTGCTTTGCGGCGGCGAACGAGCTGCGCAGCCGCAGCGTAGCCACGCCCGCGCGCAGTAGCGCGGCCACGGCCTTGTGGTTGCGGCACCCGGCGGTCACCGCCGACCTGCGTCCGAAGGTGGTGGGCCGCTGCGCCGGGCCGGCGCCGTGGCCCACGCGCATCCACGCCACGCGCAAAGACGGGCACGCCGCCCTCGCCGAGGTCCAGACCGACGGGAGCTTCGTCCTCGAGCTCGAGCTCTTGCGCGACCGCGGCCAGGAGTTCGAGCTCGCTTGCGAGTTCGACGACGCAGCCCGGTGCCCGGCCGATCCCTCGTGCATTCACATCGTCCACGGCCTCACGATCGACGAGCCCCCCTTGGGCAACAGCGTCGGCGTGGCCCTGGCCGACGATCGCGTGCAGGTCTACTTCGAGCGCGGCACGCCCCTGCCCGCGCGCCGTGCCTTCACGCACCGCACGGTCGAACATCTCGCCGGCACCGACCTCGCCTTGCGCGTCCCTATCGTGCAAGGCGAGTACGACCGCGCCCATCTGTGCCGACGGATCGGCGAGCTCGAAGTGCGGGTCGAGCAGGCCGCCCACCGGATCCCCGCCGGCAGTGAGCTCGAGGTGATCTTGGAGCTCGACCGCAGCGGGCGCCTCTCGGCTCGCGCGAAGCTCCCCGCGGGGCTGGGGGTGCGCGAAGCCGTGACCTTCTTGCTCGTCCCCGCCGCCGACGGGCAGGCCCTTCGCAGCGGTATCGACCGCCTGCGTGGTCGCGCGGCCGAGCTCAAGGGGCTCGCCTTTCGCGAGCGCGACCGTGAGGCCCTCGACCAACTCGCCGGCTACGAGGCGAGGATCGACGAACTCGCCTCGCTGTGCGACGAAGGGCGTCTCGACCCCGATGCCTTGGGCCGCGCGCGCCATCTCGCGGTCGAACTCGAGGCCGAGCTCGAAGGCTTCGACGATCACCGTCGACTGCGCGAGCTCGAGTCGCAGGCCCTGAGCACGCTGACCTGGGCCAACACTTGGGTCAGCTTGCGCGGCAGCCCGCGCGAGCGACAGATGCTCGAAGAGTTGGCCGTCCAGATCGACGCCGCCCGGGGGCGCGCGGACGCGGTCGACCTTCAGCGGCAGACCCGTGGTGTCGCCCAACTCGGGGAGTCGGCTTGGCTCCGAGACCCACGCTCATGGGGCATGCTCTTCGAGAAGCTGTGTGCGGATCTCGATCGCGCGACGGACCTGCCGCGCGCGCGTGCCTTGGCCGATCGGGGACGCGAGGCCCTGAGTCACGAGATGTGGGGCGACTTGCGCTCGATCGTCGAACGGCTGCGTCCCTTGCTGCCGACGCGGGCGACGACCCAACGTCTGGCCCATGGCTCGGGAGTGCGATGAGCGAGCCTTGGCGAGCGCGCGCGCTCGACAACGCCTTTGATCGTCTGGGTCTGCACCCGAGCGCGAGCCGCCGAGAGATCGAGAACGCGGCCCGGGCAAGCCTCGACGCGCTCGAGCTCGCCATTCACGGGGCGACGGAGTTTCAAAGCGTACTCGGCCCGCGCCCCCGCGACGCCCAGGGCGTGCGGGAGGCCCGAAGCTGCCTTCGAGACCCCGAGCAACGGGCGCGCGAACATCTGTGGTGGCTCTTGGCCCGCGAGCTCCCGGAGAGCGAGGCGGAGACAGACAGCTGAGCGGGGCTCACCAGCGACGTCGCCCCAACAGCCACAC
>JAUIJR010000481.1 GCA_030431075.1 Polyangia bacterium
CGAGAGCTCGGTCCAGTCGTCGAGACGGGCGCGCCACTGTTCGACCCGAAGGCGGTAGCCGGCGTGCTCACCGGCGAGCTCTTCGAGTACCGACAAGGCGCGCCGCGCCCCCGGGTCGTCCCCTTGGCGCATGCGCAACTCGACCAGCAAAAAGCCGGCCGCCCGCCGCAGCTCGGGCGTCCACAGATCCGGCGCGTCGGGCCGGGGGCCGATCGTCGCTTCGATGTGCGGGCGAGCTTCGCGGACGAGCCCGGCTTGGCTCAGTTGCAAGGCCGCGAGGTAGTGGCCGAGGGCCGACAGTCCTTCGCTTTGTCCCAACTCGACCGCGATCGCACCCGAACGGATTCGCGTGACCCAAGGAGGCGTGACCGGGTCGAAAAGGGAGAAGTAGCGTGCGACCGCGGCGGCGCGCTCCACTTTGCCCTGGGCCCCGAGCTCGGCCGCGCGCAGCTTGATCTGCAAGGCGCGACGCGGGTTCTCGCGCAAGGCGTGGCCCGACGCGCGGGTGTACGCGGCGCGGGCCTCGTCCCAGGCTTCGGCGGCCAAAGCGACGTCACCGGCGGCCTCTTCGATGCGCGCCTGGTCCATGTCGGTCAAGTCCTCGAGTCCGCGGGCGTCATCGATGGTCGCCAGCGCGACTTCGCTTTGGCCGGCGATGGCCTGGGCGGTGGCCAGGGCGAGTCGGTGGTGAGGCTCTCGCGCCTCGATCTCGCACAAAGTGCCGAGGGCCTCGATGGCGGCGTCGGTATCGCCCGTCCCCAAGGCTCGCTCGGCGCGGGCCCCCAGCTGCGCAGCCCGATGTGCGCAGGGGCGGCGAAAGACCGAGCGACGCTCGAAGCGAAGACGCTCTTTTTCGATCGAGGCCTCGCTCATCGTGCGCGCGCGCAAGAACTCGACCCACTGCGTTTCGAGCGTAGCGAGTGAAGTGCCGTAGGCGGCCTCGAAGTCGCCGGCGCTTTGGTAGACGGCCATGAGCGCCTCGGGACCGTGCTGCTCGAGCAGCCACAGGCAAAAGGATCCGGCGGCCGTATAGGCCCGGCTCGCCGACTGCGACCAAAAGCCGAGGCCCATGATCGCCCCGAGGGGGGGACGCTTGTCGAGGCGATCGAGGACGGCCGCCTGATCGTGCAGATCGAGCTCGTCGACCGGGCGAGGGGCCAGGGCGTTGGCCACCCCCTCGATCAGCCCGACGTTCAAGAACAGGCCGCGCCGCGAAAGACCCATGAGCGGGTCACCGAACTCCCCGGCGAAGCTGTGGGCGAGCTCGTGATGCAGCACGTTGTGGGGGAAGGAGCGGTAGGTCAGATAGATCTCGCCGCGGTAGGGCATCGAGACCTCGACGTTGCCCGCGCCAAAGAGCCAGCGCTTTTGCTTCTCGTCGTCGAAGATCCAGCTGTGGAGCTTGCGCTGCGGCGCGCGGCCCAAAGTCGCCTCGAGTCGCCGCCACGCGTGCTCGTGCTCGCGAGCGATGTCCTCGATCTCGACCGCGGCCAAGGTGCGCGCGGGGTAGTGGATGATGAAGTGATCGCTCTCGAACTGCCCGCGCAAGACCTCGCGCAGGCTCTCGCGCGTCTGATGAAATCCGTACTTGCTCGGGCGAAGGCCGTAGCTCGCGCTCAGTCCCACGCCGGCCACCAAGGTCAAGGCGAGCCCCGGCCGTCGCCACACGCGCGCGACCCAGGCGCCTTGGCCACGCACGCGGGCGAAGCTGCCGAGCCACAGGGCCAAGGCCGCGGCCGCGGCCGCGAAGTTGTAGACCCGAAAGTTGAGGTCGCGGCGACCCAGCGAGACGCTCTCGTCGTAGATCGGTCCCGCGAAGTGACCCCAAAAGGGATCGAAGGCAAAGACGACCGGGTCGAAGTACAAGCGCCACAGCGCCACGCCGAGGCAGGCCCAAAAGGGCAGGCTCCCCCAAAGCAGCGCGCGAGGGCGGGAGGCCCGACGCGCCACGACGAGCCGTGCCCCCCACAAGCCCGCGACGACCCCGAGGGCCCCGGAGCAGGCCGGCCCAAAGACGAACCAGGACAGCCCACCGAGCAGATCGCAGTTCGGGTTCCACAGCGCGCCCAAGGCGAGCAGCGCGACCATCGTCAGCCACAGCCCCGCGAGCTCGCGCAAGGCCCATCCCAGCGTGGGCATCGGTGCGGCGGGCTCGGGGTCTGCGCCGAGGCCGAGGCCATGGTCGACACCGACGAAGATGCCCAGCCACGCGAAGACGGGGGCGGTGGCCAAGGCGCCGAAGTAGCCGAGGCTCCCGAGCATCGGCACGAAGCTCAGCGCGAGCGAGAAGAGGGCGACGAAGAGCAAGCGCCGACCCGGGGGGCGTCGCCAGTTTTCGGCGAGCCAGGTCGTGGCCTTCGTCCGCAGCCGACGCGCGCCGGACTCGGGTTCGCGGGTCACCGCGCGCAGTATATCTGGGGGTGGCCACATCGCACGCGCATGCGCGCTGAGGGCGGCCGCAATCGAAGGGCTCGCGCCGCGCGGCGGAGCTGGGTATACCCCGCCCCATGGACTACGCCGCGTGGTTCCAATGCGCCGCTGGCTGCGAGGGCCGCTGGCCGCTGAGCGAGGTCATCTACCGCTGCCCCCACTGCGAGGGGCTCTTGGAGGTCGAGCACGACAAGTCGGCGTGGCGCCAGCGCTCGCCGATGGCCTGGGCGCGACTTTTTGATCAGCGTTGGCGACGCACGAGCTGGCCCTACGGCAGCGGCGTGTGGGGCAAAAAAGAGTGGGTCCAGCCCCACGTCGAAGACGACAACGTCGTCTCCTTGTACGAAGGCGGCTCGAACCTCTTTTGGGCGGAGCGCTACGGCAAGCAGATCGGGCTCGACGAGCTGTGGGTCAAGCAGTGCGGCACCAGCCACACCGGCAGCTTCAAGGACCTCGGGATGACGGTCCTCGTCTCGACCGTCAAACAGATGATCGCCGACGGCGCGTCGATCCGGGCGGTCGCCTGCGCGTCGACGGGAGACACCTCGGCTGCCCTGGCCGCCTACGGGGCCGCCGCAGGGATCCCCGTCGTCGTCTTGTTGCCCGCCAACAAGATTTCGGCCGCCCAGCTCGTTCAGCCCATGGCCAACGGCGCGCTGGTGTGCAGCTTGGACACCGACTTCGACGGCTGCATGCGCGTGGTGCAGGCGCTGACGCGAGACAAAGAGATCTATCTCGCCAACTCGATGAACAGCCTGCGCGTCGAGGGGCAAAAGACCATCGCCCCCGAGATCGTCCAGCAGTTCGACTGGGAGGTCCCGGACTGGGTGCTCGTGCCCGGCGGAAACCTCGGCAACGTCTCGGCCATCGCCAAGGGCTTCATCGAGCTGCGCGACATGGGCCTGATCTCGAAGGTGCCGCGGGTGGTCTGCTGCCAAGCCGAGCGCGCCAACCCGCTCTTCGAGGCCTACACCAAGGCCAAGGCCGAGGGGCGCCCGATGACGATGCAGGACTTTCAGCCCAAGGCGGCGCAGCCCACCTTGGCCTCGGCCATCCAGATCGGCGCGCCCGTCAGCACGCCCAAGGCGATCAAGGCGCTCGCGGCCTGCAACGGTGTGGTCGCCCAGGCGAGCGAAGAGGCCCTCGCCAATGCGGCTGCCCGCGCGGACTTGTGCGGACTGTTCACCTGCCCCCACACGGGCGTGGCCTTGGCCTGTCTCGAGGACCTCGTCGGCCAAGGCGAGATTCGTCGCGGGGACCGGGTGGTCCTCATCAGCACCGCGCACGGACTCAAGTTCACGGAGTTCAAGACCGGCTACCACGAGAACCGCCTGGGCTTCGAGAGTGCGCACCGCAACGTGCCCATCGAGATTCCGGGCGACCCGGCGGCGGCCATCGGCGCGATCAAATCGGCCCTCGACACCCGCGGCTGAGCGCTCGGCGCTCAGCTCTCGTCGTTGCCGTCTTTTTTGATCGGCAGCAGCTCGATCTCCAGCGGCTCTTTGGCTTCGGTGTCCGGACTGACAGCCGGCGTCGGCT
>JAUIJR010000037.1 GCA_030431075.1 Polyangia bacterium
GCTGCGTGCCCACGGCGGCGCCCACGAGCAAGGCGAGGGCGACCAGGGCGAGCCAGCTCAGATAGCCCGCGCCTCGACCCTCGCGCGCGAACCAGTCGAAGGCGCCAAACTCGGGGGCCTCTTCTCGCGTCACCCCGGGCGTCACGATCTGCCGCGCCCAGGTGCTGATCGCGACATAGGCGAGCACCAGGGCCAAGACCCAACGGGGAGCGTGGCCCGGGGCTGGCTCGGCTGCGCCCGAAGGCTTCGCTCGCCCCCATTGCGCGGCCCCGAGGGCGGCCAGGGCCAGTGCGACGATCGGCGCGTCGAGCAGCAGACAAGGTCCGATGCCCGACCACCACAACCAGCTCGCGGATCCGCCTCGCATCGCCCACGCGAAGGCCGCGAGGCAGGACACCGCGCACGCGAAAAAAGCGAGCTCGGCCGACGACATCGAAGGATCACCCCTCTTCAGGCAGCGAGTAGATCATGCAGATCGAGTCCGGGCGCAGGCCCGTCACGAAGTTCGAGATCTCCGAGGCGATCGGAGGCAGTTCGGCCGCCGGGAGCTCGGAAAAACCGAGGCGGTCGGCAAAAAAGTCGGCCGAGGCCCCCGCGATCAAGAAGACCTGGCGCGCACCGAGGGTCCGCGCGCGACGCATGATCGAGTCCGCGAGCACCCAGCCCAGGCCCTCGCCACGACGGTCGGGGCGTACGGCCAGACCAAAGAGGTAGGCGAAGTCTCCGGCCAACTGCAAGCTGACGGTCCCGGCGATGGCCCCTCCATTGTCAGCCCCATTCGAAGCTGGATCGCGGATGACGAGGTGCTCGACCTCCTGCGGATCGACGACGGCCGGCATGCCCCCCTCGAGCATCAAGGCGTTGATGCCTTCGAGATCCGAGCCGCGGCCGAAGACCACGGCGTCGCCCAGTGCGTCGAGGAGCATCTGCGGCAGGCCGCGAAAGGATCCGGAGGTCAAGAACACGACGGTGTCTCCGGGGCCAACGGCGTCGTGGAGGGCAGCTTTCAGGCTCTCGATCTCGCCGTAGGCCTGGGCCTCGACGCCGCGGGTCGCGATGGCCTTGGCCAAGGCGGCGGTGTCGAGGACTTGTCCCTCGGGCACCTTCTCCGGCGCGTGCACGGGGCCGATATAGACCCGGGTCGCCGCATCGAAGGCCGCGCTGTAGCCCTCGAAAAACACGCTGCGCCGCGAGGACGAAGAGCGCGGCTCGAAGCAGACGTGCAAGGCCTGGTCGGGATAGCGGCGACGCAAGGCGGTCGTGGTCAGCTGCACCGCCGTGGGGTGATGCGCAAAGTCTTGCAACAAGCGCACGCCTTGGGCGACGCCGAGCAGTTCTTGGCGACGCTTGACCCCGCGAAAGCGGCGAATGGCGGCCCGCAGCTCCTCGAGACCGGCGCCCTCGGCCCGCGCGACGGCGAAGGCGGCCGCGATGTTGCCGAGGTTGTAGCGCCCAGGCACCGAGGTCGAGAAGCGGCCGAGGGACTCGCCGCGCTCGTAGAGCTCGAAGTCGGTCCGTCGCGCTGCGCCGCCGCGGATGACCTTGACCACGTAGTCGGCCGAAGCGAGGTCTTCGTCGCGATCGGGCAGCACGCGATAGGTGGTGACGCGGCCGCGGCAGTGCGCCGCGACGCCCATCGCCTCGGAGTCGTCGCGGTGCACGACCAGCTCGCCGTCTTCGGGGATCAACTCGACGAAGGCGCGAAAGGCCGCGCGAACCTCGTCCAGAGAGTCGAAGATGTCGGCGTGATCGAATTCGACGCTCGTCAGGATTGCCCGCGTCGGACGGTAGTGAAGAAACTTGGAGCCCTTGTCGAAAAAGGCGGTGTCGTACTCGTCGCCCTCGAGCACGATGGCTTCGCCCGCGCCGAGGTGCGCGCCTTGCGGAAGGTTCTCGGGGACGCCACCGATCAAGTAGCTCGGGTCGAGGCCCGAAGCGCTCAGCATCCACGCCAACAAGCTGGAGGTCGTCGTCTTGCCGTGCGTCCCGGCCACCACCAAGGAGCGACGGGTCTCGAGCAAAGCCCGCGCGAGCATGCTCGGAAAGCTCTCGAGCTCCACGCCCGCGGCCTGCGCAGCTTGGACCTCGACATGGTCCGCACGGCAGACGTTGCCCACCACGACCACCTCCGGGCCCCACTCCAAGTTCGCCGCGCCGTAGCCCTCGAAGACCTCGATCCCGGCCGCCTCGAGCTGCGTCGACATCGGCGGGTAGACGGCCGTGTCGGAGCCCCGGACCTCGTGTCCGGCGGCCTTCAGCAAGATGGCGAGCGCCCCCATGCCGGTGCCGCCGACGGCGATGAAATGGACCTTCAAAGCGGCCCCTTTTTGCTCAGCCCTTCGTCTGGGTCAAGCGCCCCGAGTCCGGAAGTGCGCGTACACCGGGGTGAAATCGGGGGGCAGAGATCGCTGCGCCTTATCCGCGTTAGCTCACAAGGGCAATAAATGACAAGAAATTGCCCCAAAAGCGGACGGCTGGCCGGTTTTTTGATGGCCCTGTGATTTTCCAGTGTGGCTGAATTTGTTAGCGTCAAACGTGCTCCACATGGCCACCGGGAATCCGCCCACGGGCACAGAACGACGCGCGCGAGAGCGAATCAACGTCGCCATCGAGCTCAAGCTCGAAGCGCCGGCCCAGCGGCTGATGATGGTCAGCCGTACGGTCGACCTTTCCAGCCACGGGGCCTTTGTACGTACAAACCGTGAGCTTCCCATCGGTACTGCCGTGCAAGTGGCCTTTCGACGGGGCAGCGATCGGAACCCCTTGAGCCTCGAAGGTGAAGTTGTGCGTTCGGGCACGGCCGACGGTGGACTCGTCAGTGGGATCGCGATCCGCTTCAAGGATCTGACCGAGCTCGACGAGGCCATCTTGAACGAGCTCATCGATCGCGCCCGGGCCTGAGGCCGGTCGCAACGCTAGTCGCTGCGAGCTTCGCTCGAATTGCGTTGGGCGTTACGGGCGTGTGCCCACAAGCAGGCGACGGCCGCCGGGGTCATGCCGGGAATGCGAGAGGCCTGCGCCGTCGAGGTCGGCCGCACGCGAGCGAGCCGCTCGGCCGCTTCGTGACTCAAGCCCGCCAAGGCGAAGTAGTCGAGGTCGGTGGGCAGCGGCAATCCCTCACCCCGCACTCGCTCGATCTCCGCCCGCTGGCGATCGATGTAGCCGTTGTAGATGAGTCGGCTGCGCGCGCGCTCGAAGATCCAAGCTTCGACATCGCCCGCAGCTTCGACGGCCGCCTCGCCTTGCTTGCGCATGCGGGCCTCGACGTGGTCGACGCGTGCGCAACGGGATTCGTCGCGGGCCCGCCGCGCCGCGTCGATGGTCCCGGTGGCGAAGCCCGCCTCGCTCAGTCGCTCGTCGGCGTTGTTCTCTCGCAGCACGATGCGGAACTCCGCGCGCGAAGTGAACATGCGGTAGGGCTCGTCGCAGCCTTGGGTGACGAGGTCGTCGATCATCACGCCGACGTAGCCTTGGTCGCGGGCGATCTCCAAGGCGGGCCGCTCGAGCAAAGCCGCGGCCGCGTTGGCCCCCGCCACCAGTCCCTGCGCGCCGGCCTCCTCGTAGCCCGAGGTCCCGTTGATCTGGCCGGCGAAAAAGAGGCCGGCGATGTCCTTGGACTCGAGTCGATGGGTCAAGGCGCGCGCGTCGACGGCGTCATACTCGACGGCGTAGCCCGGCCGCACCATCTCGGCGTGCTCGAGCCCCGCGATGGTGCGGATGAACTCGATCTGCACCTCGGCCGGCAAGGAGGTCGAGATGCCGTTGGGATAGACCAGATCACTGTCGAGGCCCTCCGGCTCCAAGAAGACCTGGTGTTGGTCACGTCCCGCGAAGCGCACGACCTTGTCTTCGATCGAGGGGCAGTAGCGCGGACCCACGCCCTCGATCTGGCCCGAGTACATCGGCGACTCGTGCAAGCGCGCTTGGATGAGCGCGTGCGTGCGCGGGTTGGTGTAGGTCAGGTGGCAAGGCAGGTCCGGCAAGCGCGGCGGCGCGTCGGGCTCGTCGGGGAGCACGAAGCGCGGGAAGGGATCGTCGCTCGGCTGCGCTTGGAGCTGCGCGTAGTCGATGCTGTCTTTGTGCAGGCGCGCCGGCGTCCCCGTCTTGAGCCGCTTCAAGTCGAAGCCGAGGGCGCGTAGGCAAAGCGACAAGGCCTTGGCCGGCGGCTCGTTCACGCGGCCGCCCGGCACCATCGAGCGCCCGGTGTGCAGCACGCCGCCCAAAAAGGTTCCGGTGGTGACGACGACGGCCTCGGCCTCGACGTAGCTGCCGTCCACGAGTTCGACCCCGCGCACGCGACCGGACTCCACCCGCAAGGCCGCGACGAGCCCCTCGAGGGTCTGGATCCGCGGGTCTTCGAGCAGGGCCGCCTGCGCGTAGGCGCCGTAGCGTGCCTTGTCGACCTGCACCCGCGTCGCCTGAACGGCCGGACCCTTGCGCGTGTTGAGGACCTTGCCGTGGATCGCCGTGGCATCGGCCGCGCGACCCATGAAGCCCCCGAGGGCTTCGATCTCCGCGACGAGGTGGCCTTTGGCCACACCGCCGACCGAGGGATTGCACGGCGTCTGCCCCACGGTGTCGATCCGCCCGGTGACCACGAGCACCTCGGCGCCGACGCGCGCGGCCGCAAAGGCCGCCTCGAGTCCGGCGTGTCCGGCTCCGACGACGAGCACGCGCGTGCGGGGGGTCGACATCCGCGGGAATGTAGCCCAAGCCGGCGCGCTTCGCTGCCCGGTCGCGGTCGCGGCCGCAGGCACCCGGATGCCTCGGGCGCGCGCATGCCGTAGCATCGCCGCGTGAGCCCTCAGGTCTCCATCGTCGGCGCCGGTCCCTGGGATCCGGAGCTCTTGACCCTGGCCGCGCGCGATCGCCTCGCCCGCGCGGATGTCGTCGTCGTCGACTACCTGGTCAACCCGGCCATGCTCATGCACTGCCGCCCCGAGGCCGAGATTCACCAGCGCGTGGCCGGCCCCCACGGCCAGCGGATCGGGCCCAAGCTCGACCAAGAGCGCGTCAACGCCCTGATGGTCGAGGCGGCGAAAGCCGGGCGCTACGTCGTGCGACTCAAAGGCGGCGACCCGATGATCTTTGGCCGCGGCGCCGAAGAGGCGGCCTACCTGCGCGCCCACGGCGTCGACTTCGAATTCGTGCCGGGCGTCAGCTCGGCCGTCGCCGCGCCCGAGTGCGCAGGCATCCCGGTTACCCACCGCCAACACACGCCCGCCGTCAGCTTCGTCTCCGGCTACGAGGCCTACGAAAAGGCTGGCCTCGAGGTCGCCTGGCAGCACCTCGCCAACTCGGCCGGGACCTTGGTCTTGCTGATGTCGGTCAAGAACTGCCGCGCCAACGCCCAGCGACTCATCGACGCGGGACGCGAGCCTTCGACGCCGGCTGCGGTCGTCCGCTGGGGCACGCGCGGCATCCAGCGCACGGTCGTCGGGACCCTGGCCGACATCGGTGAGCGCATCGAGGCGGCCGGCATTCGCCCGCCGGCCATCTTGATCGTCGGCGGGGTGGTCGGCTTGCGCGAGGGCATCGACTGGTTCGAGCGCCGCCCGCTGCACGGCCGACGCATCTTGGTCACACGCGCCGCCGATCAGGGCGCCCGTTTGGTCCGTCGCCTCTCGGCCGCCGGGGCCGACGCCGTCCCCTTCCCCTGCCTGGGCGTCGCGCCCCCCGAAGATGCGGCCCCGCTCGACGCGCTCTTCGAAGATCTCGACGCGCTCGATGGCGTGATCGTCTCCAGCCCCAACGGTGCGCGCGCGCTCTTCGAGGCCCTGCGCCGACATGAGCTCGACGTGCGCTGCTTGGCCGGCGTCTCGATCGCGGCCATCGGCACGGGTACCCGCGACGCCCTGATCGCCGGTGGACTACGTCCCGACATCGTCCCCGCCCGCGCGCACTCGGAGGGCCTCCTCGCGGCCTTGGACGAAGCCAAGCTCGCCGATCGTCGCTGGGTGCACCTGCGGGCGGACGAGGGCCGGGCCGTGCTGCACGAGGGCATCGAGGCGCGCGGGGGCAGCTATCGCCTGGTGGTCGCCTACCGCACGATCCGCCCGGCTCTCCCCGCGCTCTTGCTGCGCTCCATCGCCAGCGTCGACGAAGGCGGCGAGGGCTTCGACGGCGTCTACTTCTCGAGCGGCAAGGCGGCGCGACACTTTCTCGAGAGCGCGAGCCAAGGCCGCGAGCCCGCCGCTTTACGCGAGCAGCTCGCGCGCGCCCGCGTCGTCGTCTTGGGCCCGGTGACGCGCGAAGCCGTCGAGGCGCTGGGGATCCGGGTCGACCGGGTGGCCGCGAGCCCTGGCGAAGACGATGTCGTCGCGGCCTTCGTCGAGGGTCTCGCCGACGCGGACTGAGGCGGCTGCTACCATCACCGCGTGAGCGAGAGCCCTCCCCCGTTCTCCGTGAAGGCTTCGGCGGGCTTGGCCGCTTGGCTGGCCACGTCCGAGCTGAGCTTGGTGTTCACGACCTACCAAGCCGGCAAGCTCTTTTTCGTCGGTACGAACGCGAAGGGGCAGCTCTCCATCTTCGAGCGCTCCTTTCCCCGCTGCATGGGCGTCTCGGTGCGCGACAACAGCTTGTGGCTCGCCACCTCCTACCAGCTGTGGCGCTTCGAAAACGCGCTGCGCCCCGGCGAGATGCACGGCCCTTACGACCGCGTCTACGTGCCGCAGATCGCCTACACGACGGGGAACGTCGACACCCACGATGTGGCCATCGACCGCGAGGGAGAGCCGGTCTTCGTCGCCACCGCCTTCAACTGCCTGGCCACGAGCTCCCCCACGCACAGTTTTCGACCGCTGTGGAAGCCACCGTGGATCACGGCGTTGGTCGGCGAAGACCGCTGCCACCTCAATGGCTTGGCCATGAAGCACGGGCGCCCGGCCTACGTCACCTCGGTCGCACGCAGCGACCGCGCCGACGGCTGGCGCGAAGGACGAAGCGGGGGCGGCGTGGTCGTCGGCGTCGACGACGACGCGATCCTCTGCGAGGGACTGTCGATGCCCCACTCGCCTCGCGTGCGCGGGGACGAGCTGTGGCTGCTCGATGCCGGTTCTGGATGGCTCGGTCGCGTCGACCAAAAACAAAAGGCCTTCGAGCGGCTCGCCTTTTGTCCCGGCTTCGCGCGGGGCCTCGCCTTGCACGGCGACTTCGCCGTCGTCGGCATCAGCGCCGCCCGCGAGGATCGCAACTTCAAGGGTCTCGAGTTCGGCGAGGCCCTCGACGCGCAGGGCATCGACGCCGAGTGCGGCTTGCGCGTGATCGATCTACGCAGCGGCGAGACCCTGCACTGGATGCGTCTCGAGGGGGTGGTGCGCGAACTCTACGACGTCGCCGTGCTGCCCGGCGCGCGCAACCCGATGGCCATCGGCCTGCAGACCGACGAGATCGAGCGCGTGATCAGCATCGACCACGGCTGAGCGCGCTACTTCTCGGGGGCGGAGGCCGGCGGGACGATCAGCTCGGCCAGCGCGCGGATGTCCTCGTCGGAGAGCTTGCCCTCGAACTTGGGCATTTCGGCCGCGTCGCCGTAGAGGTCTTTTTGGCTGGAGTCGCGGATCACCCGCTCGACCCAAGCCGTGGTGCCACGCCCGCCGAAGACGGGCGCGCCGTCTCCGTCGACCCCGGCTTCGACTTCGTGACAGCCGTTGCAGTCGAACTCGTCCTCCCACAGGGTCTTGCCCTTGGCGACGAGCGCCGCGTCGACCTTGGTGTCACCGCGCAAGGAGACGAGGTACTCGACGATCGCATCGAGCTGCGCGTCCGGCAGCCCCTCTTCACCGTAGGGCTCCATGGTCGAGTGGTCTTTGGTGCCGCCAAAGTAGTCCTCGTCGAGCGGGCGACGCACCGCGCCGATGAGCCACTCCCGCGAGCTGAAGTCCGTGAGCACCGGCGCTTCTTTCCCGCCGCGTCCGTCGAGGGTGTGGCAGGTGGCGCAGTTCTCCTTGAACAGGCTCTTGGCGTGGAAGGCCGGATCGTTCTCCCACACGGCCGTGCCGCCGCGCGGGGGCACCCCCTTTTTGGCCAGCTCCCGGGCGCGTTCGGCGTCCTCTTCGGCCTGCGCGAGGCCCTCTTGGAACTTGGGATCGTTGGCGTCGTGCGCCATGGCGATCACCGTGAGCGCGACGACCCCCGCCATCACCAGGCCCATCGCCACCATCACCGGGCCGCGCTTTTTGACCGCCCGCGACTCGCTTCGATCGACGAAGGGCAAGAGCACGAAAAAGAGGGTCACCGCGCCGGGCAAGAGCACCGTCGCCACCAAGGTCAGCGGCCCGTCGAAGTACTTGAGCAGCTGAAAGAGGAACAAGAAGTACCACTCGGGGCGCGCCACGAAGTTCGACGCGGGATCCGCCGGGGCGAAGAGCTCCGCGCCGTGCGTGGCGAAGGTCAAAGTGACCAGGGCCGCGCCGGTGACGAACATCGCCAGCACGTCCAAAAAGAGCTGATTGGGCCAAAAGGGTTGGGTCTTGCGGGCGAGTTCCTCGGCGTTCATCTTCGCCGGCGGCGTCACGCCGTGCCGTCGAAAGAGGTAGAGGTGCAAGCCCAGCAAGCCGGCCAAGGCCAGCGGCAGCACGAAGACGTGCAGGGCATAAAAGCGGGTCAAGGTCAGGTTGCCGTACTCGCTGCCGCCTTGAACCAGCGACTGCATGGGCTCACCGCCCGGCACCGAGCCCATGATTCCGGTGGCCACCTGCGTGGCCCAGTAGCCCTTTTGGTCCCAGGGCAGCAGGTAGCCGGTGAGCGCGAAGGCCAAGACCAAGCCGCCCATCGCCAGCCCCGTCCACCAGTTCACCTCGCGCGGCCGCTTGTAGGCACCGGCCACGAAGACCTGCAGCAAGTGCAAGATCAAGACGATCACCATCATCGAGGAGCCGTGGTGATGCAGCCCGCGCAAGAACCAACCGCCGGTGACCTGGTCTTGGATGTAGGCGGTGCTCGCCCAGGCGTCCGAGGCCGAAGGCGAGTAGTAGGTCGCCAACAAGATCCCCAGCACCACCTGCTGCATGAACAGATAGGTGAGCACCGAGCCAAAGACGTAGCGAAGGCGCGCGCCACCGGGCACGGGCTCTTCGAGGGCTTCGCGGGTGAGCGCCCGGTAGCCCGTGCGATCGTCGAGCCAGTCGGCGATGCGACCCACTAGACGGTCTCCTTGCCCGACAGCCCCTGCCGAAAACGCTGGTAGCGGATCTGGACGAGGCCCTCGGCTTCTTTGACCTCGAGCTCGTCCATGCCGCGCGGGGCGGGCCCTTGCTGGTGCGCGCCGCTCGGCTCGAAGGCCGAGGTGTGACAGGGGCAGGTGTAGAGCTTGGCCTCGCCGTCCCAGTCGATCGCGCAGCCGAGGTGCGGGCAGACCGTCGAGAGCGCAAGCCACTTGCCGTCGCGCTTGGCCACCCAGGCCGAGCCGACCTTGACCTGCCGCACGCGGTTCCAAGCGTCGACGCGATCGGCGTAGAGGTCGACCTTGGTCGGCGTGTCGCCAAAGGCCTCGGCCTCACCGGCGGGCAGGTAGGCGTCGAGCTTGCTGGTCACGTCGTGACCGAGCGGGAAGGCGAGGTAGCCCACCGCGGGCACCGCGACGGCACACGCACAACCGGCCCCGAGTACACCGACCCCGACTTTGAGGAACTTGCGTCGCTCTTCGCTGGGGACGTCCTCCGGGTGGGCCGGCCCTTCGGCCGTTGTAGATGCCAAGGGGCGCTCGTCGGATTCGGGGGGCACGCTCATGTCGAGGTCTCGCGTCGGAGGTGACATCCGAGCCTAGCACCCACGTCGCGCCGAGGACCCCCGTTTCTCACCCTCGTTTCCCTATGAGCAAGCGCGACCCGAGGCGCCGCTTCGGGTATCGTGTCCGTGTCGTGCCGAGTCGCCACAATTCGGGGAACGCCACGGTCATCGTCGACGACCGCTACCTTCCAGTACTGATCTCGGTGTGGTCGGGCCAGGCCAACATGGAGACGGCACGTTGGTTCAAGGCCGAGAACCAAACCCAGATGGAAGCGATCGTCGCGCGTGGGCAACCCTACGTGATGATCTCCGACGCCTCCAACGCAGAGCGTCCACAGCCCGCGGTACGCAAGTACTTCGCCGAACTCAGTGACGACGCCGTCGAGGGCTCCGAAGCCCTGAGTCTGGGCAACTACGTCGTCATCACCAACGCGGTGATTCGGGGTGCCCTCACGGCCATCGGCTGGATCAGCGAGCGCGCCGCGCGAATGACCAGCGTGGCCAGCATGCAAGAGGCCATCGAGCGCGCCCTCGCCGACCTCGATGCGGCCGGCGTTCCGCGCCCGCCGGGACTCGATCCCGCGACCTACCGCCCCCCGGCTCCCGACCAGGCCGCCGGAGCCTGAGTATCGCGATCTGAGGTCAGCCAAGCTCGTGCGCCCCAGGTCCGAAGGCCGCGCGGCGCACAGTGAGGCCCCCCGGCCGCAATCTGTGCCGAACGCAGCGTCGGCACCTCGGCTATCCTCCCGGCGATGCCGAAGTCCTTTAGCGCGGGTGGAGCTACGGTGATCATCGACGACCGCTACGCGCCGGTCCTGATCTCGATCTGGCGGGGCCGCTCGGAGCTCGAGAACGTGAAGTGGCACTGGGCGGAGCACAACGCGATCATCGAGGAGCTCGTTCGACGCGGCCAGCGCTTCGTCCTCGTCTCGGACGCGAGTGATGCCGAACGTCCCTCCCCGACCGTGCGGAAGTTCTTCGCCGACTCCAGCGACGCATCGCCCAAGGAGTGGGCCGACTTCACCTTGGCGAACTACGTCGTCTTCACGAGCGCCGTGATGCGAGGAACCTTGACCGCGATCAGCTGGGTCAGCGAACGCGCTGCACGCATCAAGACGGCCGCCTCCGTCCAAGAGGCGATCGAGCGCGCCTTGGCCGACCTCGACGCCGCCGGCATCCCCCGCCCCGCCGGCCTCGACCCGGCGAACTACCGTCCTCCGCCGGCCGAGCACCTCGCCAGCCAGTGAGCGGCGGCCCGGCCACCGCGCCTCGGATATGATCGGCGCATGAGCGCGCTCGCCCAACGATGGCTCGCACCCGAGGCCGGGCCGGCGACCCTGAAGACTCGCCCCTGGGGCGGCGAGCGACTCGCGGCCCTACGCGATGCACCGCCCGAGCTCGAGCGGCCCATCGGGGAGAGCTGGGAGTTCTCGACCCTCGAAGGCAGCGAGAGCCGGGCCGAGGGCCAAGCGCTCTCGCGCCGCCTCGGCGCCGAGCTCCCCTTTTTGGTCAAGCTCATCGACACGGCGGCGCCGCTCTCGGTGCAGCTTCATCCCGACGACGACCCCGTGCACGGACGGCCCGGCAAAGAGGAGGCCTGGATCGTCCTCGAGGCCGAGCCGGGCGCGAGCGTGCTGGCGGGTCTCAGGCCCGAGGTCGACCTCTCGCAGCTGCGAAGCCTCCACGCCGCCGCGACCCTCGATCCGCAGGGCGCGGGCCCAGCTCTGGTGGATGCGCTGCAAGCTCACCCGGTGCAGACCGGCTCGATCGTCTTCGTGCCCGCCCGCACCTTGCACGCGATTCGGGGCGGCATCCTCTTGGCCGAGATCCAACAGCCCAGCGACTGCACCTTTCGCCTCTTCGACTACGGCAGCGATCGAGAGACGCACCCCCAGCAGGTCTTCTCCCATATCGACCCCGACGCGCAGCCCTTACTCTGGCGCCCGGGCCAGGCCGCGTCGCAACTTCGCGGCAATCACCTCGAGCTCGAGAGCTTGGTGGGCCCGGTGCGCACTCGCGTGGTCGGTCAGCGCCAAGCTCCCCAGCTCATCGTCGCCGTCCGCGGGCAGACACGAGCGCGGGCCGACGACGAGTTTGCCACACTGGAGCCAGGTCAGCTTCGTTTGCTCCACGCCGGCGCGATCGAGCTGGAACTCGAGGCGGATGCGATCGCCGTCGTCGGACGCCTCCGCGACCCGGGGTGATAGCCTCGGCCCATGGGTGCCTTCGGCCGCTCTTGGGAACTGACCAAGCTGACCTTCGGGGTCATCCGCAAAGACAAGGAGCTCTTCTTGTTTCCGCTGATCGGCGCCTTGTTGTCGATCGCATGGATCGCCGCTCTGATCTGGCCGACGATGGGCGTAGCGCTGAGCAACGACGGCAGCTTCGAGTGGGGCGCCATCGAGCTGATCGTCACCTTCATCACCTACCTCGGGCTCGCCTTCTTCGGCACCTTCACCAAGTTCTGCGTCAGCTACACGGCCAAGCGACGCTTCGAGGGCGGGGATGCGAGCTTTGGAGAGTCGGTCAAGTTCACGCTGGGCAAGCTCACCTTGGTGCTCGGGTGGGCCACCATCTCGGCCACCGTCGGCCTCATCTTCCGGTTTTTGGATCAGCTCGCCGAGCGCTTGGGTGGCGCCGGCGAAATCATCATCAACATCTTCGCCTCTTTGCTCGGCATGGCCTGGACCCTCTTGAGCCTCTTCGTGGTGCCCTCGATGGTCTACGAGGGGCACGGCCCCATCGACGCCTTCAAGGAGTCGACCGAGGTCATCAAAGAGACCTGGGGCGAAGCGCTGGTCAAGCACTTCGGCCTCGGTCTTATCTCCTTCGTCGTCTACATGCTCGGCGGCCTGGTGACCTTTGGCTTGTTCCGCGTGTTCTCCGATGGCGGCCTGGTGTGGGTCCCCATCGGCTTCGGCGCCATCTTCTTCATCGGCGCGGCCTTGCTCTTCTCTGTAGCCGAGACCGTGTTCAACACCGCCTTGTACGCCTACGCGGCGCAGCGCAAGGTCCCGCAGGGCTGGGACGAGAGCACCTTGATGGGTGCCTTCGCCCCGAAGACCGGCGGCATGATGGGCTGAGAAAACTCAGCCTTTGGGCGTCGGTTTCTCGTCGGCGGGGCGCGGCGGCGGTCCGGCGTAGATGGAGCGCACCGGCTCTTTGGGCTCTTTGACGATCGGCTCGGGGCCGTCGACGTCGTCGGGCGGAGGCCCGCCATAGATGTCCGCCGGCTCGTCGAGTTCCTCGGGCGTGGGGCCGCCTTCGGCACGCCCGCCCGTGTTGGGGCCCGCGTAGATCGAGGCGGGAACTTCGACGCCGCCCTCGTCCTCTGCCGCGGGCGCCTTCCCTTCGTCGGCCGGCGCCTCGCCGCCCTCCTCCTGCGCCTTGGGGTCGGGCTCCTCCGGCGACGGGTCGCCCTGCTTGTCGCAGGCGCCGGCGACCATCAGGCCCGCCACCAAAGCCGCCCCACGCGCGATGCGTCGCGCCCCACAAAAAGGACAGTCACCCTCGCGGATGTGACGTTGACACTGGGGGCACGGTCGCAGCGGCACGCCCCATCATCGCGCGGGCCGGGAGCGCGCGCAACTCGAGGTCGTTGTCGGCGCAGCTCGCCCAGCCGCGGGGCATTCGGTCGCGCGCCACGAGCCTCGACCTCAAGGCAGCGCCGGCGTCCCGCGTCCCCGCGGAAGCAAGAATGGCTGCTCGAAGCGGGCGCCCGACCCAGGAAAGAACTCCCGGTACCAAACGATCCGATCGCGCAGCGGCACGAAGCTCTGCATGATGCCTTCGACCTGCGGCCGGGTGTGGATCCAGGCGCCCTCTTCGTCGACTTCGAGTAGGTCCGTGCCGAGCGAGAACCAAAGGTGGCCGAGGGTGTCGGTGGTCAGGTAGGTCGCGCTCCCCTGGCTCAGTCGGCGCAGCTCGAAGCTCTCGCGGTCCATCGCCACCAGACCATCCGCACCCAGGTTCAAGATGGCCGCATCGGCGATCGCGGTGCCATCTTGCCCGTAGACGACCACGGGCTGGCCGTCGAGCGTCAAGCTGCCCGTCGACTCGGCACCGCCCGGGTCGATGCAAAGGACCCCGCTGGCGTCGATTCCACAACGACGACCGTCGCTCCACGCGAACCACTCGTGATCGGACTCGGGTCGATCGGGAAAGCTGATGATCTCGCCATCCCCTTTGAACAAGTTCCAGTGCGAGATGTTGGCCAGCGGGTCATCCCAGGTCTCGACCAAGAAGCCACCCCCGCCGCCCGCGGGCGCGCGCTCGACCCGCCACCAGTTGTCCATGCCGGGGATCACGCTCGTCTCGCGCGAAACCAAGGCGAGTGTGTTCCCCCCGGTGACTCCCGGGATGCGAAAATAGTGGCCGCCGTAGTGGAGCCAGCGCAGCCCCGAGACGGGATCCACGCCGAGGTAGTGCGAGATCGTCTCCGCGGATTCACGCTGAATCTGGTAGGGACCGGTGATGTCGTGCAGAGGAATTCCGAGCGCGCTGTGGACCACGGCGCCCGAGTAGATCCCGTCGCGCCCGTGATGAAGCATGGGGTGCAGGTTCGATGGCTCACCTCCGCCGTAGTTGATGAAGCCCGTGAATCGAAGCGCTGTCGTCTTATCCGTATGGACGTGCACGGTACCGAAGGCCGGGTGTTCGAGCTGTGCCACGTGCTGCTGCGTGCCCGTGTCGAACTCGCTACGCCGCAGCAAGGCGCACTGGGCGAAGCCGAGCTCCTCGACCGTGACTTCGGCCGGCTCGAAGTAGAGGCTCGCCGTCAAACCTTCCCCTTCGTAGCGCGTGGGCCAGCAGCTCCACGCGTCCATCTCACGCTCGACTTGCACGTAGGTGAAGGGGGGATAGAGGTCCGTCACGTCGACGGGGTCCGCGCCCAAGCGCCCGTGCCAGATCTTGGTGATGGCGTCGTCACGCGTCTCGCCGACCACGGCGCCCGCCCACTGATCGCCACTGACCGAGACCGCGAGGATCGGATCTCCGGCCCGGGGGGCACGTATGTCTCCCAACAGCGCCGCACCGACCAAGCGATGCCGCGCGGGCAGGCGGATTTGGCCGAGGTACTCGAGACGGGCACGGTCCCCCGACGCGCCGACGCGAAAAAGTCGGCCGTCGGCGTCCGTGAACAGGCCCTCGCGCGCGCCGTCCCCGACGCGGATGTGGGCGGCCCCGACCTTGGCGAAGGCGAGCTCGCCGAGCGCGTCGAAGTCCTCGTCGTTGCTCCCCCACGCCCAGATCCCGTCACGACTTCCAAAGACGATGTCGACGGCGTCGTCGTCGAACTGCTCGGCGTCGCCGATGGCGGCAAAAAAGGGCTCGTCGGTCTGGGTCAGCCAACGAAGGGGTCGCCAGCGATGGCCCGCGCCGCGCGGATCCACCACATCGGCGCTGTCGGTCGCCGCGTAGCCGACGTCCCAGGGCCCTATCGCGTGCTGCTTGAATCCGTGGGTGATCCGCGCCCCCGCCTCGGTACGTGTCGCGTACCAAGCCCCAGGTTTCTTGGTCGAGCTCCCGCTGATCTGTGGCGCCGTCGCGCCGTACTCGATCTCCCAACCTGGCGTCCCATACTCCCCCGGCAAGGTCAGCCCGGCGTGGGCCCGGGGGGATTCGGGAGAGATGTTGCTCGTCGTGGCGTCCGCGTCCGGGCTGGCCAGCACAAACTCGCGTTGCTCGGCCCCGAAGCCTGGCCCGCCACTCCCGCCCGCCGTCACGAAGCTGCTGTAGACGCGCACCAAGACGCTGCCGTCGTCAAGCATCCACGTGGAGACGAAACGCCCAAATCCGTCGAACTCCAGCTCTTCACCGAGGCTCGATGCGAAGGGCTCGACCTCGGTCGCAGGTAGCTCGGGCAGGCTGGAAAAGGGCTGCTGCGGCATCCGGACCGAAGCCCCGAAGTCTCGCCAGTTCCCGCCGGTGGGGTAGTCGACGCGACGCAGGCCGATGCCCTCGATGTAGACCCGCCGTTCTTGGCGCCCCTCGGTCTCGCTGCCCTTTTGCACATCCGTGCTCAAGATGGCCCACTCGCGGCGCTCGCCCCATGGCGTGACCACCGTGTCGTTGCCGATCACCTCGAGCTCACGGGCATCGCTGCCTCCCGTTCGCCACTTCATGCCCAAGCGCACCTCGCTCGGCACCATGAGGACCGGGTCGTCACGCTCGCCTTCGAACGCGCTGCCCCAGTAGAGCACCTCGCCGTCGCGCAGCTCGAAGTACTCCACGTCCGACTCCGAGACCAGACGCAGGCGCTCCTTGCCATCGACATCAGCCGACGGCTCGACGGCGACCATACTCGCGGTGTGACCGATTCGAGGCCCGCCTTGCAGACGGTCGCCGCCGCCGATCGGCCAAAGCGATACGAGGTTGGGATCCCCCTCCCCCTCATCGAGAATCTCGAGCAGGGGCTGGCGATCGGAACAGGCCGCCGTCGAAAGGAACAAGCAGAGACTGAGCAGCAGGCGAAGGGATCGACTCATCGTTCGCGTGAGCGGCGGAGTTCACCGCGATCCGCGACTCGGATCGCCGACTCCGTCACGCTCACAAGATACGAAATGCACAGTCGGGGAAACAACTCCGCGGCAATCCCGCGACTCCAGTTCTCAGCTGCCCGCGCGTCGAAAGGCGAGGGTTTCGCCGGCGCGAAAGGGTCGGACTTCGAGCTCGCCGAAGGGCATCGACGCGGCCACCGTCTGCGTCGCTCGCTCGAGTCGCACGCGGCCTTCGTTGAGGGGCAGCCCATAAAATCGCGGACCGAACTCGCTGGCGAAGGCCTCGAGTCGATCCAGCGCACCGACGGCATCGAAGGCCTCGGCGTAGAGCTCGAGCGCGTTCAAGGCCGTGAAGCAACCGGCACAGCCACAGTCGCTCTCTTTGGCGCCGACCGCATGCGGCGCGCTGTCGGTCCCCAAAAAGAAGCTCGGGTCTCCGCTGGTCGCCGCCTCGACGAGCGCTTGGCGGTCGCGCTCTCGCTTGAGGATCGGCAAGCAGTAGTAGTGCGGCCTGATCCCGCCCACGAGCATCGCGTTGCGGTTCACCAAGAGGTGCTGCGGGGTGATGGTCGCGGCGACGCGCGCGGGGGACTCGCGGACGAAGCTCGCGGCGTCGTGGGTGGTGATGTGCTCGACCACCACGCGCAGCTCGGGGTGGCGCTCCACCAATGGACCCAAAGTGCGCTCCACGAAGACCCGCTCGCGGTCGAAGATGTCGACCTCGGCGTCGGTCACCTCGCCGTGGATCAGCAAGGGCAAGCCGCGCTCGGCCATCCGCTCGAGCACCGCCTCGCAGTGGGCCAAGTCGCTGACGCCATGGTCCGAGTTCGTCGTCGCCCCGGAGGGGTAGAGTTTCACTCCATGGACAAAGCCGCTGTCGACGGCGCGGTCGATCTCCTCGGCTGCGGTGTTGTCCGTCAAATAGAGGGTCATCAAGGGTTCGAAGTTCGAGCCCTCGGGGCGCGCGGCCAAGATGCGATCGCGGTAGCTCCGCGCCAGCGCGGTGGTGGTCACCGGCGGCTTGAGATTCGGCATCACGATGGCGCGCGCCGCCCAACTCGCGCTCGCGGCTACGGTCTGTGCCAATGCCGCGCCGTCACGCAGGTGAAGGTGCCAGTCGTCGGGTTGTCGAAGGTCGATGAAGTCCATGTCGCCTGCCTCGCCGGACGGCGCGGATGATAGCGGCTGGGCCCGCCCCCGGGTGCGCAGATGCGCGTTGACGGCCGCGCCACGCGCTGAAACGATGGCCGACGATGCAGCGACGCGCCTTGCGCTGGATGTCCTGTCTTTGGCTCGCGGGGGCACTTCCCGCCGCGGCCTGTGCCGACGATGTCTCCCCCGGGCCGAGCGCGCCCGCGATCGACGTCGGTGATGCCGAGCCGCAAAGCGGGCCGATCCCGACGGGAGATCCCAGCTCGACCTCGCTGCCGCAGCTGACCGGCCTCGAGGGTCCGAGCACGGCCAAGCTCGGACAGATCATCACGCTGACCCTCTACACGGACTTCGATCCGAGCGACGAGATCGCCGATGTCGCGCTCGTGCTGACCGAAGCGGAGCTTTGGTTCAAGGTCGAGGCCAAGCCGCAGCCGAGCCCTCGCTCCGCCCCCGGCAAGTGGCAGATCCAGATCCCGGTGGCCATCGCCACCGACGCCAGCTTGGCCGAGAGCAGCCTCGAGATCGAGCTCGCGCTGATGCACGCCAACGGCGAAGCCGGAGGCTTTCGCAGCTACACCGTCGAGCTCGGCTCGGCCGACGACATCGTCGTGTGCCCCTTCGACGCCGCGTGCGACGACCGGGCCTGCGGACCCGATCCCCTTTGCGCGACCAGCTGCGGTGTTTGTGCCGCCGGTGCGGCGTGCACCTTGGCCGGCGTTTGCGAGGGGATCGGCGACGCCTGTCCCGACGCGGCGGCTTGCGATGGACGCACATGTGGCAACGACCCCGTCTGCGGGGTGAGTTGTGGCTCTTGCGACGCGGGCCAAGTCTGCGGCGGCGGCAGCTGCATCGACAGCTCGGACGGGGACTGTTGCAGCGAACATCCGGGTCAAGGCTGCGTCGACGCGGCGGTGACCGCCTGTGTGTGCGACACCGATCGTTTTTGCTGCAACAGCTCTTGGGACCAAGTCTGCGTGGACCGGGCGACCAACGAGTGCGGCGCGTGTGGGGGTGACGGGGACGGCGATGGGGACGGGGACGGGGATGGTGATGGTGATGGTGATGGTGATGGTGATGGTGATGGTGATGGAGACGGCGATGGCGATGGCGACGGTGATGGTGACGGCGATGGCGATGGTGATGGCGATGGCGACGGCGATGGCGATGGTGATGGTGATGGTGATGGCGACGGCGATGGCGATGGCGACGGCGATGGCGATGGCGATGGCGATGGTGATGGCGACGGCGACGGCGACGGCGATGTGACGCCTCCCGTGGTCAACAACGACGTCTTCGTCGCCCCCCAGGGCTCGCAAACCACCATCTCTGCACCGGGGGTGCTCGCCAACGACAGCGACGATCAGCAGATCGTCTCTGCCGACCTGCTCGTCGGGCCCATCTTCGCCAGCGGCTTCAATCTCCAAGGCGACGGCGGCTTCACCTACGAGCCCACGACCAGCTACTTCGGCGAGGACAGCTTCACCTACGAGGCCATCGATGTCGGCAGCAACTCGGCCGAGGCCATCGTGAGCCTGCGTGTGACGCCAACGCAGCCCAAGCTCGACACGATTTTGGGCACCGACTTGCTCACCGAGCTCGACGGCCCCGACGAAACCACGCCCTCGGGCCCCAATGGCCTGCACGGCTTCAACTTGATCAGCGCCGGCGACTACAACGGCGATGGCTACGGCGATCTCCTCGTCGCGGCCCCCGAGTTCAGCACCACCGGGGGCGCGGTGGGGCGCGTGTACCTCGTCGAAGGCAATGAGGGTCGACAAGGGAGCTTCGACCTCGAAGAGCTCGCCACCAACCTGCACGGTTTTTGGATCCAAGGGACCCAGCCCTTGGGCGAGCAAAACGGCAGCCTCGGACGTGGGCTGGCCGAAGGTGGCGACTTTTTTGGGGACGGTGCCCCGAGCTTCCCGATGGCCGCGCCTTACGCAGACGTCTCCAGCTTGGGCCAAGGTCGCGTCCACGTCGTTCGCGCCGGTGCCGTGAACAGCAACCGCTTTACTTCGACACTCGCTTCGGTCGGCAGCATCGCCATCACCGGCGCCTCGACTTTGAACCACGCGGGCCGAGCGCTGGCGACCGGAGACTTCAACTGCGATGGCGCTGACGACCTCGCGGTCGCCGGCTTCGAAGGCGCCGGGACTTCGGCGCGTGTGTGGATCCTTTTCGGCGGGAGCGGACTGCCCACGCTCGCCGAGGCCGCAGCCGGCACCGATGGCTACGTGATCGTTCCGCCCACCGGCGAGGAGATCGGCAAGGTCATCGAGAACGCCGGTGACTTCAACGGCGACGGGTGTGACGACCTTTTCATCTCTGGCGAGAACATCGCCGGCAGCCAAAGCGGAGAGACCCGGCACTACCTCGTGTGGGGCAACCCCACCCCGGCGGCAAGCGTGGATCTGACGAACTTCGGCACCACGCATGGCTTCGTCGAGGGCCAAGCCGGCGCCCCCGTCGATGTTCGCAGCGCCGGTCGCGGCGACTTCGACGGAGACGGCCTCTCCGACCTGTTGATCGGCGACCAAAACTCGAGCGCCGTAGCGATCGTCTACGGCCGGACCGGCGGCCTGATGCTCATCGACATGAACGTCGGCGCCCATCGCATCACCGACAATCGCGCCCAAGAGCTCAACCGCGTGGCTCGTGTCGCTCCGGATCTCAACGGCGATGGGTTCGACGACATGGTCGTCGGCGATCCGGGCCGCCCTGGCCCCGGTTCCGAGGCGAGCGCCGGCTTCGTCTTCGTGCGCTGGGGGGCCAGTTCGCGCTCCAGTCTCGAGCTCAGCAGCGCGCCTCTCGGCAACGAAGGCTTCGAGCTCGAAGGCAGAGCCGAGAACGAGGCCTTCGGCGCTGCCCTGAGCCGGGCCGACGACTTCGACGGCGACGGTTTCGAGGACTTGGCCATCGGTGCCCCTGGCGTCGAGGGCACCAGCACGGACCCCGGCTACGTCGCAATCTTCTACGGCGGCCCCTACGACGCCAGCGTGGAGCGCATTGGAACACCGGACGCCGACTTTTGGATCGATGAGCCGGCCCAGGTCTTCGTGGGCGGCGCCGGCGACGACGAGATCCAACCCCTGACGACGCTGAGTAGCGTCGTGTACGGGGGGCCGGGCAACGACGTCATCACCGTGGAACGCGATGTGCATCGCATCGATGGCGGGCTCGGCTACGACGTCTTGGTCAGTGTGGGTGGAGGGCTGTCCCTGGATGAGCCCTTCGTGCTCAACCGCCATCGAAGCATCGAGGTGATCGACTTCAGCGACGGGCAACCGTCCAGCTCGACGCTCGGCCTGGGGGCGCTTCGCCTGATCGGCGAGGGCAACAGCCTCACCTTCGAAGGGGACCCCGGAGACGAGATCAACCTCGCGCCCGAGTTCGGCATGGCGCCGTGGAGCCAAAGCTCGACGACCGGCTACGCGCTGCTCGAGAACGGCAACCTGTCCATCTACATCGACGAAGACATCATGCTCACCGGCATCTAGCGAGATCGACGGCGCGATCGCCGGGCTCCGGCCGCGTTCGGGAAGTCCTGCGCGTCTCCACGCGTTGACCTTGGCGCATGCCGCTGCAACGATCCGAGGCAATGACCCGTCGCGCTTGGCGTTGGATCCCCGTCGTCGCCCTCACGGCCGGCCTGCAGCTCGCGGCTTGCATGGACGGGCAGGTGCCCGTGCCCGAGGCGCCGGCGATCAACGTGGGCGACGCCGAGCCCGAGCCCGGCCCGATCCCCAGCGGGGATGCGGACGCGACCGACCTCCCCCAGATCGCGGCGATGGACGGTCCGAGCGAGGCCAAGCTCGGGCAGATCATCACGCTCACGCTCTTCACCGACTTCGATCCACGCGAAGACATCGTCGACGTCGCCCTCGTCCTGCGGGACGCCGATGTCTGGTTCAAGGTTCCGGCCAAGGTGAGCCCGGGCTCCCGTTCGGCGCCGGCCAAGTGGCAGATCCAGATCCCCGTGGCCATCGCCACCGACGCGAGCTTGGCCGAGAGTGTCTTGTCCATCGACCTCGCTTTGATGCACCGCAACGGAGAAGCGGGTGGCTATCGTAGCTACGAGGTCCAGCTCGGCAGCGCGGACGACATCGTCTACTGCCCCGCCGATGCGAGCTGTGGTGACCGCGCCTGCGGGCCCGATCCGCTGTGTGCGACGACCTGCGGCAGCTGCCCCGCTGGCGCAGCGTGCAGCGTCGACGGCGTTTGCGAGGGCCTCGGCGACGCATGTCCCGATGCCGCGGCCTGCGAGGGCCTGAGCTGCGGACCCGATCCGGTGTGTGGGGTTTCATGCGGAGCTTGTGACGCCGGTGAAGCGTGCATGGCCGGGAGCTGCATGGCCGCCTCGACCGGCGACTGCTGTGCCCCCCACGGCGGCCAAGGCTGCCAGGACACGAGCATCGCCTCTTGCGTCTGCGACATCGACCGCTACTGCTGCAACTCGGCATGGGACGCCCTTTGCGTGGAACGGGCGATCAACAGCTGTAGCGCGTGTGGCGGCGACGGCGACGGTGATGGTGATGGCGACGGTGATGGCGACGGCGATGGTGATGGCGATGGTGATGGTGATGGTGATGGTGATGGTGATGGCGATGGGGACGGCGATGGGGACGGCGACGGCGATGGTGACGGTGATGGTGACGGCGATGGGGATGGTGACGGCGACGGAGACGGCGATG
>JAUIJR010000482.1 GCA_030431075.1 Polyangia bacterium
ATGACGAGGCGTGGGGTGCGGGCGGGCATCGGTTGCGGGCGCGGCAGGTTACGATCCGGGGGGCCGCGGGGAAACTTTGAGCCACCCCGGGCGTCACTGCCAACGGGGGCCGGCCGTAAGGGCGGCGGGATTTGCACCGTTCATGTCCGTAGGCGCCCCGCCGCCGAGTTTTCCCCGCCGCGATGGGGCCCAGGGTCATGCGCGAAGTTCTCTGCCGAAACATCTCCCACTCTTATGACGGCGTGCGCCAGGCCGTGAGCGGCCTGAGCTTGCAGGTCAAAGCCGGCGAGGTGCTCGCCTTGATCGGGCCCAACGGGGCCGGCAAGAGCACCACCTTGCGCGTGCTCGCCACCTTGCAGCGCCCCGACACCGGGGAGGTGCTGTGGGATGGTGTCGACGCCTGGCCCATGCGTCACGCCTTGCGGCAGCGGATCGGTTTTTTGGGCGACGGCACGGGCTTGTATCCGCAGATGAGCGCCAGCGGTTACCTGCGGTTTTTTGCCGAGTGCTACGGGCAAGACGCGAAGACCGCCGGGCAGCGGGTGGACGAGCTGCTCCAGACTTTCGACTTGGCCACCAAGGCCGACGATCGGATCTCGGATCTCTCCAAGGGCATGCGCCAGCGCTTGGCCATCGCGCGGACTTTGGTGCAGTCGCCGGACTTACTCTTGTTGGACGAGCCGGCGGACGGACTCGACCCGCTCGCGCGTCGCCGTCTGCGCGACATCTTGCGCAAGGTCGCCGACGAGGGCGTGGCCGTGGTCGTCAGCTCGCACATCTTGCGAGAGCTCGACGACTTTTGTGACACCGTCGCTTTGATTCAACGCGGCGAGCTGCAGGTCTTTGGACCGGTGAGCGAGGTCATCGAGCGCTTCGAGGTCGCGCGCCGCGTGCACGAGATTCAGCTGACGGCCGGGCTGCAAAAAGCGCTCGAGATCCTGCGCGCGCACGAGGGACTGATCGAGTCGGTGACCGGGCTTTCGCGTGAAGAGGCCGTGGATCCGGCCACCACGGAGCGCGGCACCATTCGCGTGCGGATCCATGGCGAGGCCTCGCGGGCGGCCAAGGTGCTGCGCGAGCTGGTCGCGGCCGAGCTGGAGGTGGTCGCGTTCGCGCCGGTGCGCACCGAGCTCGAGGACGTGTACCAGTCGATCGGGCGCGACGAAGTCGCCTAGCGGCTGGGGCTGGGGCGCTTGCATTGCGCGAGGGAGTTCACCCCCCTCGCGTCTTTTTTTGGGGCCTCGCGGAACCCTGCGGCGCCCCGAGTGTCTTGCCTCCCGTAGACCTCACCGCTTCGCTGCGTCCGAGCGCCACGTCCATGGGGGACCTGGCTGCGTCGACGGGGAAGCCGGCGAGGGGGAAGGCCCTGACATGAGCACCGCATCGACCCACACTCCCGTCACCCAAGTTCGCGTTCACTACGGCGACCGACTCGTCGACGTCGCCCACCTGCAAAGCACCGCGGCGCCTCGTCGATCGCGGGCGCGTTTGTTCTTGGGCCTCGGTGGGCTCACCTTGGTCGGCGGCCTGGGCTTGTTCGCCTACGAGACCGCGCAGCCCTGGGAGGCCTGGGGCGAGGCGCGGGCCGAGGCCATGGCGCAAGGTGAGGCCGAGCCCGAAAAGCCGGGCCTGGGCACGGGGGCGATGGGGCTGGGCCTGGCTTTGTTCGGCTTGGTGCCCTTCATGGCTGGCCTGGGGCGCCGCGAGGACGAGGCGATCGACGTCTACAGCGTCGGCGAGTCGCCCGAGGCGCGGCTGACCATGAGCGCCGAAGGTCTGGATCGCTCGGGGCTTCACGCCTTGGTGCGACACGAGGGCGAGCACACCCGGATCTCGGCGCCGGCGGGCTTTTCGATGCGAGTCTTCGACGCGCAAGGGGTGCAAGTGCCGGCGGCGGGGAGCACTCGCTTGCCGGCGGGACACCGCGCCGAGCTGTGCCACGGGGACCTTCGCTTCGAAGTCGCGGCGGTTCCGGCGGCGGCTTTGCAACTCTCGCGCGCACCGGCGGATCGTCCCTTTTGGGCCTCGGTCGGTGGCGTGGGCTTGGCCGCCGCGGCGCTCGTCACCATGGCCACGATGATCCCCGACGACGCCATGAGCTTCGCGTGGGAAGACGACGCCAACGCGGCCCGCTACGCGCGCTACTTGCTGCAGGCCGACGACACGCGCGACGAGCCGGTCGAGCAAACGGAAGCCGGCGCCGACGAGTCGATCGGCGGCGAGGACGGCTCGAGGCACGAAGGCACGGAGGGCGCGGCCGGCAAGCCCTCCGCCAAGTCGATGACGGGGCAGCGTCGCCTGAAGCGAGTGCCGGGGACCCCGCCCCAGCTTGCGCGCACCCTCGACATGGAGCAGCGCGCGCGCACGGCCGGCATCCTCGGCCAGCTGTCACAGCAAAGCGGGGGCATCTTGGCCTCGCCCTACGGCGGCGCGTTCACTTCGGGCAGCGACGACGAAGATGTGTGGGGCCGCCAGATCGGTGACCACGTCGGCGAGGGCTGGGGGACCAACGGGCTCGGCGTGGTGGGGACGGGTCGACAAGGCGGCGGAACCTCCAAGGGCCTGATCGGCTTGGGCAACACCGGCTTGATCGGCACGCACGGGGAGCCGGGCGAGGGCACGCAGCGTCGACGCGGTGCGACCACCGGCTTCAAGGATCGCGATCGCAAGCCGCCCAAGCCGCCCGGACTCGGCGTGCCGCGCAGCAGCTCCGACATCGACAAGGCCTTGGTGCGTCGCATCGTCCGCTCGCACATCAACGAGGTGCGCGGCTGCTACAACCAAGGGCTCGCGCGCAACCCCGGGCTCGGGGGCCGCGTCGAGGTGAGCTTCGTGATCATGCCCAATGGGCGGGTGGCCTCGTCGACGGTCGGCAAGAGCTCACTGCGCGATCAAAAGACCAGCCAGTGCATCGCCAAGGCGGTGGGCCGCTGGAAGTTCCCGCGCGTGGCCACGGCCGGATCACCGGTGACCATTCACTACCCTTTCGTGTTGCGCGCGGGCTGATCCGCGCGGGTCGCGAAGGTCGGGCGGCGCTCAGGCGGCGCGGGCGGGCATGGACTCGTCTGCCGCGGCCTCGGGCGCCGCTTCGTCTTCGCTCATCTCGACCAGCTTCAGGCCGACCTTCTTGGTCCACCACATCGCGCCGACCAACATCTGGCGGCGGTCGTCGACGAAGCTGGGCTTCTTGCCTTCGAAGTAGTGCCCCGCGAACTGGAAGCCCCAGCCTACGGTGAACATCGCCGCGGCCACGGGCAGGCCGACGATGGTCGCGCCGACGGGCAAGGACGCGGCGATCAGCGGGATGCCGACGGTGTGGCAGGCCTGGTTGACCGGGTTTTGGTGGTCGTCTTGGTACTGGCGCATCAGCGCCGTCCACTCGGGGTTGAGTTTGATGAGAGCCATGGGTGTTCGCCTCGAGCTCAGGATGGCTCGTTCGGAACCTGACTTCAAGTTCAATTTAAGAGCGATGTCGCGCAAAGGATGCGGTGACACGCCTTCCGGGCAGGTACGCCGGGGCAGGTACGACGCTCTTCGCGACACGCCTTCCGGGCGGGTGCAAAAGCGCGTTGTGGGGCGCTTGGGCGCGGTTTTGGCGGCTTAGGCCGGGTCCGGGGTGGCGCCACCGAAGAGCGGCCGCAAGCGCTCGGCCAGCGCTTTGTATGCGCGATGTGCGCGAACTCGGAGGGTGCCCTCGCGGACTTCGAGGCGGTCGGAGATCTCCCGCATCGTCAGGCCCTCGAACTTGTGCATCTCGAGGACCTCGCGCTGCAAGCGGGGGAGGTCGGCGACCGCCTGGCGCACGATGGCGCGTGTGGCCTCGCGTCCCTCGACCGCGACCAAGCGCGCCTCGGCGTCGAGCTCGGCGCTGGCGAGACGCTCGAACTGCTCCCCCGTCTGCTCCGGGCCGACTTGGGTCGCATGCGCCTTGCGGCGATAGATCTTGCGCAGCGCATCGAT
>JAUIJR010000483.1 GCA_030431075.1 Polyangia bacterium
CCGGATGGGTCGCCCCATGTTCCAGCTGGGCTCCAAGAGGGGAGGCGCCCAGTGAGCTGGAAGGTCGAGCCGGCCTTTTGGATCGCCGAGCCGCCTCTCGAGGCGGGGGAGCTGCGCTCGAACGACGTCCTCGACGCGCAGGCGCGCGCGGCCATGGACGGGATGCCGGAGGGCATTCGCGTCCCCGAGAGCCTGGACTCCGCCGAACTCTCGGGCACACCGCGCTCGGCCGCCATCTCGGGTGAGTTCATCGTCGTCGACGACGACGAGGTCGAAGATGTCGATCCGCCGGCAAAGGCCACACCCCAGGCGGCGGCCCCCTACAGCGAAACGCTCGAGGTAGAGCTGGAGCGGGAAGGGGCGGCGACGCCGCCCGAGGGCCCTCGCGTGCCGCCAGGCGCTTCGGCTGACGAGCCGCCGGTGGGGCTGTTCATCCCCAACCTGACCGCCGCCGAGGCTTCTCCGGCCGAAGCTGCCGAGCCTCTCGAATCTGCCGAGCCCGTAGAGGAGGTCGAAGCCGTCGAAGCGGTCGAGGCCCTCGACCCGGGGGAGGAGGCCGCGCAGGAGAGCGAGCCTCTCCCCGCAGACGAGCTGCCGCCCGGTACGCCCGCTCCGGTCGGAAGCGAGCCCAGCGTCGAGATGCTGGTCGACGATGCGGACTACGAAGAGGTCGAAGAGCTCGACGAAGCCGACGCCAGCGAGGCCGAAGAGGAGACCCCCGAGGCCGGGCACGCTCCGCCCCCGGCTGCCTCGACGCCGCCCGCGGCCCCACCGACCTCATTGCCGCGCGCTGCACCGCCCTCGGGCCCGCCGACTTCATTGCCTCGCGCCGCGCCCCCGAAACCGCCGGAGAAAAAGCGGCGCCACTGGGCCGACGATGTGTTCATGGAGCACTACTTGTCGACCTTGCCGGCCGACGCAGACGCGGCGGCCGAGGCCGACGTCGCCTTCATCGAGGCCAGCTTGGAGCTGCAGCCGGGCGTGAAGATCCTCGACGCAGGTTGCGGCAACGGCCGGCACGCCTTTGCCTTCGCGGACCACGGTCACGAGGTAGTCGGCCTCGACTCCTCCCTGGACATGCTTTTGGCCGCCGGCCGCCGCAACGAGGGCCGGGAGCACCCGGTCAACTTCCTCAAGATGGACATGCGCGAGCTGCCCTCGGACGCGAAGTACGACCTCGTGTGCTGCCTGGGTAGCAGCTTTGGCTACTACGACGACGACGACAACCGGGCGATCCTCGAGCGCTTCCGCTCCGTGCTCGGTCCAGAGGGGCGCCTGGTCTTGCAGATCTTCAACCGCGACTACATGGCGCCGCGGGTGCCGTGCCGCAGCTGGTGGCAAGGGCCGCGCTGCATGGTGCTCGACGAGACCGAGATGAACTACTTCGCCAACCGGCTGCGCGTGCACCGGACGATCGTCTTCGACGACGGGCGCCAGTATGAGCACTACATGTTCATCAAAGCCTTCACGCTGCACGACATCGGCAAGCTGTTGAGCTCGGTGGGCCTGCGCGTCCGCGAAGTCTCGGGTAGCCGCGACACCCGAGGCCGCTTTTATGGCGCGGCCTCGCCCAACTTGTGGATCGTGGCCGAGCCCAAGGGCGAAAACTAAAAACAGCGACATCGGCGCCAACACCCTGACGCGGGTGTCGCGGATCTCGCATCGTGGGCTCGCAAGGGGCGACGCGCATTTGCGCGCAGATCCAAGGGGTAGATCGCCTGCGTAATGACTGGGGCCGAATGGGCACGCCGATTGCGTGCGCCGTGGCGAAATGTCCCAGAACACGACACGCGTACCGCCGCGGGGCGCTACGCGTAAGGCGAGGGGGCCATGGAACGTTTTCGCACTGGGGGGCGACAAAGGCCCTAGAGGACCCACTGTGAGGCTCGAAGCGCGATGAAACGAGAGAACTGCTCGGACGTACCCCAAATGCGACGCCTTCGGTCCCCAATTTGCATGACCTACCGAGTGGTGTCAGAGGCACTGAATTTCATGGGCATAAAGCCCGCCGGCCGGCGGTCATAGGAGCCGCCGCCAAAACACCTAGTCTAGCGCATTTGCCGCAGAACCAAGGAGGACCACATGGCACGTCGAAACGTAACCCGAGGCGCACCACCCAAGCTCGCGCGTAGCACGCGCCCTCGTTCGGCGACTGGAACCCAGTCGCGCCGGACGAAGTCGCGACCCAACGCACGGGATCGCAGTGGTGACGAGAGCAACCTGCTTGGGACCTACTTCCGCGAGATGTCCGAGCTGGACGTCATGACGCCCGAAGAGGAGAAGGAGGCGGCCACCCGCATTGCGATGCTTCGCATCGGCTACTGGCAGGCCATCTTCAGCTACCCGCCCTTCGTCGAGGCCCTGTGCGATTTCGTCGGAACCCACCTCGATGACGAGGACTGCCCGACCAAGGAGCTTCGCGCCCTCGAGAAGACCAGCCGTGCGCTGCGTGACCGCGAGACCCGTGCGAACAAGGACGCCTTTGGGGCGGCCATCGCCGCGGCCTCGGAGCTCATCGCCTACAACGATGTCGACGGTGTCGTCTCGGACCTCATCGAGGCCGAGCTGAACATCCTCGGCCGCGGTGAGCGACGCGGGCTCAAGCTCGACGTTCGGCCCCCGCGCAAGGGTTCGAAGCCCTTCGAGACCTACGTCTCGCGCGTGCGGGCCTCGCATCACGCCCTGGACCGCGCCAAGCACCGCTTCGTCAAGGCGAACCTGCGCTTGGTGGTCTCGATCGCCCGCCGCTTCAACCACGGCCGCATGCCCCTCCAGGACTTGATCCAAGAGGGCAACATCGGCCTGATGAAGGCGGTCGACCGCTTCGATCACCGCAAGGGCTTTCGCTTCTCGACCTACGGCAGCTGGTGGATCCGTCACGCCATCAGCCGCGCCATCGCCGACAAGGGACGTCAGGTTCGCCTGCCCGTCCACATGATCGACGCCTACCACAAGGTGTCGAAGGCCCGGCGCGAGCTCGAGATGAAGACCGGACGCGAGGCGACGCTCGAAGAGCTGGCCCAGCACACCGGCTTGGCGCTGTCGAAGCTCGAGAAGATGAACGGTCAGCTGCTCGACCAAGGCGTCTCCCTCGACAAGCCCGTCATGGGCGGCGAGGGCGAGTCCCGAGCGCTGGTCGATTTCCTCGAGGATCCCTCGAACGAGGCGCCCGGAGACCAGATCGAGGCCGACACGATGAACGAAGAGGTCAAGCGCCTCATCGGACGCCTGCGTCCCATCGAGGCCGACATCCTTCGCAAGCGCTTCGGCCTGGTCGACGAGAACGAGCTGACCCTCAAGGAGATCGGCTCGCAGTACTCGCTCTCGCGCGAGCGCATCCGTCAGCTGCAAGAGCAGGCGCTGGGCAAGATCCGGCGCGAGCTCAAGCGGCGCCAGATGATGTAGGCGCTTGAGCGTCGAAAAAAAGCGGGGCACCCTTTGTGGGTGCTCCGCTTTTTCGTGGCCGTCTCGCTCGGATTGGTCGGGGCGGGCCTGATCGGCGGGCCGCGGGGGAATCCGCCGGCGGCCGAATCGACGCAGTGGGCGCCGAGCATGACGCAGCTCGAGAACGGCGACCTGCTCGTCCTCGAAGGCCCGGCGCTCGACGGGGGCGGGGTGTCCTTTTGGCTCGACGATCTCGCGCTGGGGCCGGTCGAGTGGACGAGCCCCACGCGTGCACGCTGGCGCGCGCAGGGCCTACGCGGCAAGGGCACGCAGCAGCTGCGGGCGCTGAGCCCAGATGGGCGATGGCTGGCCGTGCACGCCATCGAGGTCGACGGCGAGTCCGGCTTTCAGATCCGCCCCTCGCAGTAGGGGGCGCCACCGAGCGGGGGCAGGCTCAGGCGGGGTCGATGCGGAAGAGCTGCTGGCCGATCAGGATCGTGGTGCCCGCCGGGACGACTTGGCCGCTGCGCACGCGCAGGTAGGTGCCGTTCG
>JAUIJR010000484.1 GCA_030431075.1 Polyangia bacterium
CATGTCCATGAGGGGAAGGAATCATGGGGCCGGATGTGGATCGACAATTCGGATCAATTCTCGATCGGGCTTGGATCCGGGTCTGCGCTCTCGATCTCGGAACGATCGAGAGACGCGTCGACGCGGCGCTGAAAAAAGATCGAGAAAGATCGAGGCGGATCGAGATCGGATCGGATCTTTAACGACGCGATCCCCTGGCTAGAAGGGGGCTTCGGTGTTGCGGTCGACCGCCCAGCCGCCTTCGTGCCAGACCACGATCACCTTCTTGCCGCAGCCGTGCACGTTGCGGTGGTAGTCGTCGTAGTAGTAGACGGTCGGCGGGTCGTCGTCGCACTCGCCCACGATCTCGGGGGCTTTGAGGCGGACGGTCAGGTCCGAGAGGACCACCGCCCCCGTCGCGTTCTCGAAGAACACCCCGTAGTAGATCTCGTTGCCGCAGCCTTGGGCCGAGAAGGTGTAGCCGCCGACGCGTTCGACCTCGAGGTCGTACTCGTCGCAGTTCAGGTCCGAGGCCGCCGTGCGATAGAAGAGATCCCAGCTGCGGATGTCGATGCCCTCCGGGGCCGGGGTCGGCGTCGTCACCGTCTTGCAGGCGGCGAGGCCAGCCAAGCCGACAAAGGCGAGGAGTGTGGCCGTGGGCAGCGAGCGGAGCTTCACCCCCAAAAGCTAGCATGGGGCCCCAGGGGCGCCCAAAAGGCTCTAGGGGAGGACTTCGACCACCGCGCGCACGGCTGCGTGGTCCGAGCCGCCAAAGCCCATCACGGGCCCGCGAAAGATCTCCACGCTCTCGGCTTGGTAGCTCATGCCGCTGACCGTGGTGGACACGAAGAGGTGGTCCAGCGCGTTCGCCTCACCGAAAAAGAGGTGCGTGCTGTCGTCGGCCAGCGCGGAGGCCGGGCGAAAGAGGAGGCCGTCGGATTCGAGGGCCTCGAGGGGCGGGGATCCCGGCGTGTCGTTGAGGTCGCCGCCGAAGAGCACCACGCCTTCGGGGATCGCCTCGGCGCGGCTCGTCACGATGCCGTGCGCGCGTTGGGCCTCGGCCAGGCGCCGGGCCGGGTCGTCGCTGGCCTTCGATTTGAAGTGGCCGTTGAAGATCGACACCGGTCGGTCGGCGAACCATGTGCGGACCTCGAGGAACTCGCGGGCGAAGGTCGTGGTGCCGCCGCCTTCGAGGGGGAGGGCTTGGCTGCCGTGATAGAGCACGTCCTCGAAGGGCAGGCGCGAGACGATGGCCACGTCGATCGATGCGTCGAAGCCCGACTCGCCGATGACCGCGTCGAGGTAGGGGGCGCTGCCGCCGTCTTGCTCGAGCGCCATCATCAAGGCGTCGAGGCAAAACTGGTTCTCGACTTCTTGCAGGAGCACCACGTCGGCGTCGATCTGGCGCAGGGCGTTGGCGATCTCGGCCACGCGGGCGTCGAACTCCTGGGCGCTGGGCAGCTGCTCGAAGTCGCCGGGTCCGCACTGCCCGCTTTGGCAGAGGCGGTCGAAGAAGTTGTGGACGTTGAAGGTAGCGACCGAGAGCGGGCCGG
The DNA here is from genome assembly GCA_030431075.1 of Polyangia bacterium. Lineage (GTDB taxonomy): Bacteria > Myxococcota_A > Polyangia > Nannocystales > Nannocystaceae > JAUIJR01. Next base: position 1,533 of record JAUIJR010000484.1, read on the forward strand.
GTGGGGGCCCGCCGCCGCCCGTGGTGGTGCCGCCGGTCGCTTCGCCCTCGCCGGGGGCCGTCTCGCCGGACTCGGGCCCTGTCGCCTGCGTCTCCTCCGTCTCGCCCGTCTCGCTGCCGGGATCGCTCCCCGGCACGAAGGCGCAGCTCGTGCCCAGCGCCGCGGCCCACAGGGCGCCGGCCAGGGCGTGCCCAAGCCCGAAGCGGGGGCGGGCGTGTGGAGCGCGGCGCACCAAGGGACGCTAGCGCAGGCCTGCGGGGCCAAAAAGGGGTGGCAGGCCGGCTAGCCAGCAAAAAACAAAATTAGCCACTTGCACCTACATACGGATACCCCTACACACCGCCTCGTACATCTTTGGGGATGGCCGCTGACTGCACGCCAGACCCTCAGCATCGGGTGAGGAAGGCCGATTTCGACCCTCCTCACCATCCCGACGCGGGGCCCGGGGGGGTCTCGTGAGGGTGCCACCCCTGGGGAGGGGTGGGGCCCGCCGGGAAGCCCAAGGACCGGGTGGCAGCCGCCAAAAGGTCCACGGCCGCGGAGGTCCTGGGGGGGACCGAAGCGGCCACCTTTTTTTCTTGTGGCCGCGCGTTCGCGCTCCGGCCCAGTCAATCAGTCGGCTCGGTCGAGCTCGGGCAAGGTGGGCACGCCGCGCTGGCTCTCTTCCCAGGCTTCGATGGCGGCGAGGCGTTGGCTGGCGCGGTCGACGGTGCCGACGAAGAAGCCGCCGCAGCGCGGGCACTCCTTGGTTTCGGCCGACACCTTGGCCTCGCACTCGGGGTCGGAACAGCGAAGGCTCAGCATGGGCTGCGCCGCGAGGTAGCCAAGGGCGGTGCCGGCGAGGATCGGCCAGGCCAAGCCGGTGCCGACCGAGGCGAACACGCCGGTGAGTGCACCCGCGGCGGTCATGAAGCCACGGGGTCGGGTGCGGACGCGCACCAGCGGACGGCCGCGGTTGAAGGCGCGCAGTTGCTCGCGGCGCTCGGACTCGTAGCTCTCGAGCTGGGCGGCGAACTCGGGGTCGAGCTCGATGGGCGCCAGCGTGTAGTCGGCCCGCGGCTGCGGCGCGAGGCCTTCGAGCCCCAGGGCCTCGAGCCACTGCGCTCGCAGGTGCCGCAGCTCGGCGTAGTGGGGGTCCAAGAACTTGCGCTGGGTGACCGGGAACTCGCCGCGCAAGCGCTCGACCTCGGCCTCTTCGCGCTCGCTCAGCACCAGCCACACCGCAAAGGCGCGCACCGCCAGCTCCACCGGTAAGCCGAAGTTGTTCGTGGTCCAGGCGCTTTGTTGCCACGCGCCGGTGCTCGTCCCCGAGGCGCGCGGGTCGTAGCTCGCGGTGGCGAGCACGTGCCCAAAGCCCAGCACGACCGCGGCCAGCGCCGCGTCGATCTCGTCGGGCATGGGCACGGTGCTGAAGTCGATGGCGTGCTCTCGGTAGGCGCTGCCGACCGGGCCGCGGGCGCGTCGCTCGAAGAGCCAGGCCCAGCTCACGGCCAAGGTCGCCGGGCCGAGCATGGCCCGCGCGTCGCCGATGTGGCCGACGCAAAAGGCGGGGCCGTCGGCGGCCCGGTGCTCGAAGTAGAGCTGCCCCCAAATTTGAGCGTCGAAGCCACCGTCGCCCGTGCGGGTGTCGACCAAGGTGAAGTCCAGATCTTCGAGACCGGCGTGGTTGAGCAGGCGACGGATCAGGCGCCACACGCCGGCGAGGTCTTGCGTCCAGGGGTCGGGCAGGTGCTCGGGGCGAAACTCGAGCACGGGGCGCGCGAGGGACCAGGCCGGATCGCACACGCGGTAGATCGAAGCGAGCCGCGCTTGGAGCTGGGCGTCGTCGAGGGACGCGGGCTCGGGGTCTTCGTAGTCCTCGCTCATGGCTCCGGTGGCTCGGGCTCGGGCTCACCTTCGGGCGCGGGCGCGGCCATCGCCGCCTGCAGCGCTTCGACCCGCTTGCCGAAGGCCTTGCGTTGGCTGCGGGGCAGGTCGGCCGTGCGGTGGACTTCGACTTGCTCGGGGTCGACGTAGCGCCCGCCTTTTTGCACGCCAAAGTGCAGGTGGGGCCCCGTGGCCAAGCCGGTCATGCCCACGTAGCCGATGACCGTCTTTTGCTCGACGCGGGTGCCGACCTTTTGGCCCTCTTCGAAGGCCGAGAGGTGCATGTAGAGGGTCTTGAGCCCGTTGGCGTGCAACAAGATGACCATGTTGCCGGCGCCGCCTTTGTCCCCGCGAAAGACGATCTTGCCGTCGGCGGCGGCCCACACCGGCGTGCCTTCGGGGGCGGCGTAATCGGTGCCCATGTGGCCCTTTTCGCGGTGCAGCACGGGGTGCATGCGCTTGGGGTTGAAGCTCGAGGAGACGCGCGAGAACTTGAGGGGCGACTTCAAGAAGGTCTTGCGGATGCCTTTGCCCTCG
>JAUIJR010000038.1 GCA_030431075.1 Polyangia bacterium
GAAGACGAGGGCCCCGCGCCGCTCGTCCACGGCTACGGAGATACGCGCGTCTACCTGCGGGTCACCCCGCACGCCGACAAGCTCGTGCATCGACTGCTCACGGTGGGCGTGGACGCCAGCTTGCCGACGCGCAGCTTCGCCACCCCCGGGGACCCGGGCCGCACCTGGATCGGCAGCGCGTCGGTCTACTTCACCCGCAGCTATCGCCACCTCTACTGGCAGACCTTGGGCTTGGCGAGCGTCGAGACACGCCCGGCGGGGACGGCCTTCGAGCTCTCGGCCGGGGCCTTGGTGGGCGCGCGCTTCGATCGGGGGACCGGCGTCTCGGGCGGCGTCGTCGCCGACATGCGCGTCGCGGCCCTGTGTCGGGAGGTCGACGGCAGCTCGAGCTACTGCGCCCAGGGGCGGATCACCGAGCTCGATCGCCCGAGCGGGGCGACGCGCGTCTCGCTGCGCGCGAACGCGAGCCAGGCGATCAACCTGGGACGCGAACGAAGGGCCAAGGAGCGGCCGCCGCCCATGGCCAGGATCTTCGTTGGGCTCCAGGCGCCCGTGACGCCACGGCGCGACTTCGATCTTGGCGTGAGTGCCGGTACGCAAGTGTCCTTCTGAGAAAACACGGTGTGCGACCGGATGTCGCACAACTCGCGCGTACGGCGTATAAAAGCTCCCAGAGGCTCCCATGAACTTCCACGCCCCCCGCATCTCCACCTTCGCCTTCGCCCTTTTGGCCACCAGCTCCCTCGTCGCTTGCGACACCGGCGGCGGTGAGGACGACGATCACGGGCACCACGAGCATGGCGAGACCCACCACCACGAAGGCAGTGGCGGTGAGGGGATGGAGTCCGATCCCGAGTCGGTGCTCGAGTGGCAGTCGAACGTGCCGATCACGGTCGCAGCGGGCACCGAGTTCGACGCGGGCTTCACCGTCGAGACCACCGGAGAGATCCACGTCACCGAGATTCGCGTGTGCATGGGCGCCGACGTCACCGGCTGCGGCATGGGCGACATGGACAGCTTCGACATGAGCTTCCCGGCCGAAGACCACGGCGCGCACTACCACGCCGAGATGACCCTCGACACGGCCGGCGCCTACACCTTGGTGGCCTACGCCCACATCGGCGAGAACCCACACCACTCCGAGATCCACAACCTCACGGTCGAGTAGGACCGCGCGTCAGTAGACGCCGTGCAAGGGCCCGCCCGGCGCCGCCAAGGCGTCGACGCGGGCCTCGATCTTTGGATCTTCGATCAGCGGCGGAGCGTGGTGCGGCTTGATGCGCGCATCGATGATCAGCGCACCACGACAACCCCAGTGCTTGAAGCGCTGCTCGGCCTGCACGCCGTGCACATCGTGCGAGGGGTTGGCGCGGGTAAAGGTCACCCACAGCCAGTTGCTCAGCGAGCGCGCGCAAAACTCGGCGTCGTCGACGAGCACCCACAAGGGGATCTGAGGTGCGTCGGCCGGCATCGCGTGGGCGAGCGCGGCCCCAAGGGCTTCGATCTCGTGGGCTTGCTGCGCGTGGTCGCGAAAGGCCGGCCCCGCGATGACGCCGACGCCGGGCATGGCCAAGCGCGGGTCGCCGAAGCCCTCGGGCAGCTGCGTCGGCGCACAGGGACCCTCGAGGCTGCGTGCGAGCTCGCGCTGCGCCGGTCCCACCGCGGCGATGACCACCTTCGATCCGGCGTTCAGGCCCGTGCCCGAGTAGTCGAGGGTGTCGATGGTGGTCTGCGTTTGAAAGTGCAAGTCGCGGCGCCAGTCGACGCGCGCGAGCAGATGCCCAAAAAAGCCCTCGATGTCCTCGATGTCGAGCTCGGGCTGATCTTGCTCGGCCACGATGCACAAGAACTTGGCCAGCGAAGCTTGGCCAAAGCCGAGCACCGCGTTGGCGATCGTGAGCAGCTCTTGGGGGCCGGCGCGCCCGCGAGCGGCGGCCGCCTCGGCGTCCTCATCTCCGCTCGGCGGGGCTTGGTAGGGCACGTAGCGCTCCGAGCCGATCGCCAACAACAAGGGGTGCACGCCGGCCGCGTCGACGGCATGCATCGCGCGCAGACCGGGAATCTCGCTGGGCACCAAAGGCCCCGTGATCTCGTGGATCAACGCACCGAAGCTCGTGTCCTCTTGGGGCGGACGCCCGACCACCGTGAAGGGCCAGACGGCGTCCTTGCGGTGGTAGACCGCCTCGACGCGCATCACCGGGAAGTCGTGGCGCAAGCTGTAGTAGCCGAGGTGATCGCCAAAGGGACCCTCGGGCTTGGTGGCGCCGGGGTCGATCCAACCGACCAAGCAAAAGTCGGCGTCGGCGGAGAGCACGTGGCCTTGGTGTTCGAGCCAGCGAAAGCGGCGCCCGCCGAGCATGCCCATGAAGGTGAGCTCGCTGAGTCCCTCGGGCAGGGGCATCACGGCGCCAAAGGCATGGGCCGGAGGCCCGCCCACAAAGACGCTCACGCGCAAAGGCTCGCCGCGCCGCAAGGCCGCGCTGTGGTGCACGCCGATGCCCCGATGGATCTGGTAGTGCAGGCCGACCTCGGCGTTGGGCGTGTAGTCGTTGCCGGCCAGCTGCACGCGGTACATCCCGAGGTTCGAGTTCATGGGGCCCGGCGCGTCGGGGTCTTCGGTGTAGACCTGCGGCAAGGTGATGAAGGGGCCACCGTCGTCGGGCCAGCTGACGATCTGCGGGAGCTCGTCCAAGCGGCATTGGCCGCTCAAGATGGGGCCCCGCGAGACCCGCTTGGGCAGCGCGCGCAAGGCGGTGAAGGGCGCGCGCAGTTGGGCGAAGGGGTGGCGCATCGCCGCCGCCGGGTCGCGCTTGATCTCGATGATCTGTTCGACGCGGGCCAGGGTCTCGCGAAACAAGAAGTGGCTGCGCTCGCGGGTGCCGTAGATGTTCGACGCGGCGCCAAAGGGGCTGCCGACCACGCGCTCGAACCACAAAGCCGGGCCGCCCGCCGCGTACACCCTCCGCTGAATCGCCGCCATCTCCAGGTGGGGATCGACCTCGCGCTCGATGCGACGGAGCATGCCGGCGCGCTCGAGGTCCAAGAGGGCTTCACGGAGGCTGGCGTAGGCCACGGGGCTGAGCTTCGGGCGGGGGACGGGGGAGATCCGCCCCTCGCGGGGGTCATAGCACGGAGCTGGCGTGCATCTCGCTCGGCGCGCTCGGGGAGTCTTTCGCCGCGTCGCCGCTCGCTCTACTCTCCGCCGAGATGTCGCTCGCTTCTCCCCCTCGTGCGCAGCGCTGGTCGCAGTTCGGCCTCGGATCTCTCCTTATGTGTGTGGCCTGCCACGAGCCCGCGACTCCGGCCGCGAGCGCACCGGCGACGGCCCCGAGCGCGGCGCCTCCGGCGACCGGTGTCGAAGCGGCGAGCGGCGAAGTCGAGCCTGAGTCTGCACCCCAGCCCGAGCCAGCACCCGAGCCAGTACCCGAGCCCGAGCCGGAGCCACTGACCTCCCCCGAGGGCGTGCAGATGCGCGCGTGTCCCGAAGCGGGGGATGGCGCGCCCGCACTCCCCGAGTTCATGGCCTGCATCCCGGGCGGTCCCTTCATCCGCGGCTCCGATGCCGACTGGGATCACGCCAAGCCCCAGGCGACGGTGTGGGTGCAGAGCTTTTGGATGGACCAGTACGAGGTGACCTACGCCGAGTACAAGGCCTGCCAAAAAGCCGGCGAGTGCCCCAAGGCCGGGCCGCAGTACGTCGACTTCGATCGCCCGGCGCAGCCGATCAACGGGATCAGTTGGTTCGACGCCGACGCCTACTGCAAGGCCCAAGGCAAGCGCCTACCCACCGAAGCCGAGTGGGAAAAGGCGGCGCGCGGCAGCGAGGGCGCGCGCTATCCCTGGGGGGAGCAAGAGGCTACCTGCGAGCAGGCGATCATCTTGGATCCCGCCCTGGGTCGCGGATGCGGGGTCAAAAAGTCGGGCAAGAAGCCCGAGACCGGCTACCCCTGGAACGTGGGCTCGCGGGCGCCGAACGCCTACGGCCTGTACGACATGGCCGGCAACGCCTACGAGTGGGTGGCGGACTGGTTCAGCCCCAGCTACGAGGCCTGCGGCGAAGCCTGTGCCGGGACGGATCCCCGCGGGCCCTGCGATGGGGCCGAGACCTGCAGCGGCCATCGGCGAAAAGTCGTACGAGGCGGCTCGTGGTACTGGGATGCCGAGCGGGCGACGACGATCTATCGCCGGGCGCACATCCCCTCGAACAATCCCTTTCATCACTTCGGCTTTCGATGCGCCGCCGATCTCGACGCGCAAACGCGGGCCCCGGAGGTCGCGTGGCGTCAGGCCCTGCGCGAGGGCAAAGCGCCCGGCGGCGACCCAGGCGCCGAGTGAGAAGATCGCGCGCGGAACGTTGGCTTCACGCCCTTCGTGGCTTTTTACACTTTTGTAGCAGCGCGATACCCGCTAGGCTCCGGGCATGCGTTCGTTGTCGAGCAAGACCTCTTTGCGATTTGTTTTGTGTCTGCCACTCGCCTTAACGGCGTGCGGGACGGATTCCGCCGCTGACGGAGACGGTGAGGGGGAGACCGGAAGCGAAGCTTCGGGCACGAGCTCCGAAGCGGGCGACGACACCACCGGCTCCGAAGGCGAAGCCGGTTCGGAGACGACGGGCGGAGATGGCGACGGAGACGGCGACGGCGATGATTCGACCACCGGTCCCGTGAGCTGTGCGCCCACGCCGGCCCGCATGGTGGTGCTCGGCGACTCCGTGGCGGCGGGCGTCGGGACCAACGGCCCCGAAGGCGACATGAACGGCTTCAAGATGATGCACGCCTACGTGGAGAGCGTGTACGCCGACGGCACCTTGACCTTCGAGAACTACTCGGTGGGCGGAGCCAAGACGACCGACGTCCCCGACAAGCAGCTCGACGATATCCCGATCGGAATGCCGGGGCATGTCTTGGTCAACATCCACGTCGGTGGCAACGACCTCTCGCCTTTCATCATCGACAGCGACGAGAACGCCTTGGCGCAGTTCGACGGCCTGGTGGCCGAGGCACTCGCAGACTGGGCCACCATCTGGGCCTTCTTCGACAACCCGGCGAACTTCCCGGACGGCGCGACCTTGGTGGTCAACACCCAGTACAACCCCTTCGACGACTGCGACGCGAGCTACAACGGCGTCTCCTTGTCCGACACCAAGTCGATGCTGCTGCGCGAGTACAACTCGATCATGCGCGACGAGGTCGCCATGCACGCCAACGCGATCGTGGCCGACCAGCACCCGGTGTTCTTGGGTCACGGCCACAACCACGACAAGTCGCAGTGTGCGAGCTACCTCGGCGACGGCACCGAGTACTGGATGGTCGGCGGCTTCGACTTCATCCACGCCAACCAGCTAGGTCACGCAGCGATGGCCGAGGTCTTCCGGAACAACGCGGACGACCTCTACTTGAACTGCGAGTAGGCCCAGCGGGAAGCAACGCGGCCAGCTGCCCCGGCCGGACCCATGCGCTATCGTCCGCGCGTGGATCCGGCCTACCGCGAACTCACCGACCCCGCCGAGCTGCGGGCGCTTTTGGGGGAACCCAGCGTGCGTGCCCGCGACAAGGAACGTCGCAGCTTGCACCCCATGGATCGGGCGTGGATCGACGCGAGCCCCTTTGTGCTCGTGGCGACGGCCGACGCCGAGGGGCGCTGCGACGTCTCCCCCAAAGGCGACCCGGCCGGCTTCGTGCATGTGGTCGACGAGCAAACGCTCGCCATGCCCGAACGTCCCGGGAACCGCCGCGCGGACGGCTTTCATAACGTGCTGAGCAACCCGCATGTCGGTCTCATCTTCTTGATCCCCGGGCGCACCGACACGCTGCGCATCAATGGGCGCGCGCGCGTCTTGACCGATGCGCCCTTTTTCGACGCGATGGTCGTCGCCGGGCATCGTCCCAAGCTCGCCTTGCTCGTCGAGATCGAAGCGATTTTTCACCACTGCGCGAAGGCCTTTTTGCGCTCGCAGCTGTGGGAGCCCGAGAGCTGGCGGCCGACGCAGTTGCCCTCGCGCGCCCAGATGGTCAAGGCCATCGAGGCCCCAGCCGAGAGCCTCGAAGAACTCGAGGCCTACTATGGCCCCGCCTACGCCGAGGGCCTGTACCGCGCAGGGGAGTGAGGCTCAGGCGGTGAGGCCCTTGGCCCACTTGATGCGCGTGTAGGCGACCCGAAAACCCGAGCGCTCGGCATTGCGCTGAGAGTCCGAACCGGGCGTCGCGCACATCATCGCCAGTTCGCAGCCTTGCGCCCGGGCCCACGCGAGTCGGTGTTCCAAAAGCGCCGCTTGCACCCCGCGGCGGCGGGCGGCGGGCAAGGTGCTCGCGCCGGCCAAGAGCGCGACCCCCTCGTGGATGGCCATCGCGCCCGTACCCGCCGGCTCTCCCTCGAGGTGGGCGATGAAGGATTCACGTCCTCGCGCTCGCGCGCCGACCTCTCCGATGCCCCGCACGAACTCGGCGAGCTCGGGCGTGTCGCCCCATCCACCCGCGGCGAGCTTGGCCCACCGCGAAGCGTCCTTGCCGTCGATGCGCTCGATCTCGACATCCTCTCGAGGCGCTTGCTTCGGGGCATGCGTGAGGGACAAATGAAGTACGGAGCTCAGCTCGATCGGCCGGTAGCCGCGCGAGACGAGTCGAGGCAGGAGCTCGGCCTCCATCAGCGGGCTGACCTCGTGCATGGAGGAGGCGCCATGGCTTGCGAAGAAGTCCTCGAGTGCATCGAGTAGCGCGTCGCTGGCGGCTTCGGGGCTCAGCCCGAGACCAAAGCTCTGGGTGCATGGCGAGTCCACACCGTCGAAGAGTGCGGCCACGCCTGCGCGTTCCAGCACATCGGCGCCGACTTCCGGTTGAAGTTGTGCGCGCGCCCTCACGAAGTTCGCGTTCGCATCGGCCTCGGCGCCCTCCAAACGTCGTGACAAGGCGAGGTCGACCAGGGGCCACGGCGTGCTCTCGGACACGTCGGGAGTCTACGCAGGCGAGCGGGAGCATCCAAGGTATCGCCTTCGCGCTACCATGTCCGCATGCGTGCTTCGACTTGGTCGCCGGAACTGCTCTTGCTCAGCTGTCTGCTCCTCGTGCCGGCGTGTGGAGACGACGCAGGTGGCGACGAGGAGAGCTCGGACGCCAGCTCGAGTGCGTCCTCGGCATCGTCGAGCTCCTCGAGCAGCGAGAGTGAGGGAGAAGGCGAGGCTTCCGGGGAAAGTGGCGACGGCGACGGAGATGGCGATGGCGACGGACTGTGTGCCGACCTCTTCCCGGCCGACGACATCTGGTGCGAGGACGCCCAGGCGAAGGCGAAACACCCGAACTCCGACACGATCATCGCGTGGCTCGAGTCGGCGGGGTGGGGGGCGAACGACGAGTTTCGGATCGACTTCTCGTTCGAGGTGCTCGAGGCGGACGCCTCGACACCCAAGCGCAGCTTCGAGGCGACCGACGCCTTCTTCGAGCCGGACTGCGACTACGTCGAGGTGCCGGTGCCCGCGGTCGGTGTGCTCGAAGGCGAGGACGGCTACGAGTGCACGAGCGACGGTGATTGCCACCTGATCGTCGTCGCGCGCAACGAGAACCGCCTGTACGAGATGTGGCGGGCCAACATCGTCAACGACACCTTCTATGGCGGCTGTCTCGCAGTGTGGGACTTGACGCAGACCTACCCGGAAGAGGGGAGGGGCGACGGTTGCACGAGCGCAGACGCGGCGGGCTTTCCGATCACGCCATTGTTGTTCACGGCCGACGAGGTCGCCTCGGGGGACATCGGCCACGCGATTCGTTTCATTCTGCCGAACGACAATATCCGCCACTTCATCTATACCCGCCCGGCGACGCACAGCACGGGACCGACGGCCGGCCCCGCCGAGGCGCCCCCCTATGGTGTGCACCTGCGCTTGAAGACCGACTTCGACATGACGCGTCTCCCCAACGAGGGCGCGCGAACGGTGGCGCGAGCGCTGCAGGACTACGGCATGTTCTTGGCCGACGGTGGCCAGATTGCGTTGACCGCCCGCAGTGATCGCTACTCGACCGCGAAGTGGGATGGGCTCTTGGGGACGCACGACCTGGTCGGCATCCGTCCCGAGGACTTCGAGGTCGTCGATTGGGGTCCGGACCTCGACTGGGGCGAGGTGAGCTGCGAGCGCGAACCGCTCGGCAGCCCGCCTTGAGCCCGTTCGACTGGGGCTTCCCGCTTGCACTTGTGGCGCGCGCTACGCTCGCGTCAGACAAATTGGGGTACGCAAAGGGCGCTCGGGTAGGCCGGTGTAGTTTGCGCGCGGGGGGCCGCCCGGATCACCCCGAACTCCCCCTCTCGGGTGGTATTAAGCGCCGGCGGGGTGTCGCCAGTCGTGATTCATTCACGTCACACCCAGTCCCGGCCTGGGACGCGCAGGGGAGTTGGTCACGAGGGTGCCAAGGTCATGACACAGACCCGTTTGCGGACGGTCGAGGCCAGCGACGTGCAGGCCAGTCGTGCGCGGGCTCGGATGGGCTTCAACCACAACGTCATGTGGAAGGGACGTCTGTTCCACGTCCAGACCGAAGACGCGGGACGGGAGCATGGCCACGTGGACACGCACGTCTTTTTTGGGGGCCGCATCGTGGCCTCGGTGCGCAGCGCCTACGACCCGGGCTGGTCCGACATGGCGGAGCGCGTGACCGAGATGATGCGAATCAAGCATCGAGCCATGTGTGTGGCCGTGGTCAGTGGTCGACTCGGGGCGCGCATTGACGCGGTCCTCAAAGGCGAGGACCTGTACCGAAGGCGGACACTGGCGGAAGTCGTTCCGCAGGATTTGCCGGGAGAGCTCATCGAGTTGCCGGCGGCCGACGGCCCGCGGGACGGCGGCGCCATGGTTCGCGTCATGGAGGTCCTTGCGGAGCTGCACGCGGAGGTCGCCGGATTCTCCGGGGCGGGTCTCATCTCCCTGACGCAAAAGTGCATCCTCGGCAGCTCGGAGTACGGTTTGGCGCTGGAGGAGGCGGTCGACGGCGCCATCGAACTGTGTGCTGCGCACGACCGCGTCGCCGAGCGACTGGGATTGCGCGAACGCGCGGCGAGCCTCGTGTCCACGACGCCGGAGTACTTCGTGTGCATGCACCGCGTCGACCTCGAGCACCTCCTGTTGGTCTTGGTGCATCGACGACTGGGGAACCTCGCGCTGGCGAGCGAGGTCATCCGCGACGCTACGCGTGTTTGCGAAGTGAGCCTCGGTCCGGTCGGCCGGTGAGGTAGCGAGGGCGCAAGGGCGCGGGCGAGTGCAACTCTCCCCCTTACTTCCCCCGGCCTCACCCGACTTTCCCCCCGTACGTAGGTGTAAGTCTCTTCGTCGATCGCGAGTGCGAATCGGTTGGGGCGAAGTTCCACAACCGCCGCACACACTTCGACAAGAAAATCGGAGACACTCTTCGCGTCGGAAGCGACGGACGAAAGTCCGCGCGGTCGAACAGTGAAAGTGGAGCGACGCGCCGGCGACGATCGTCGGGCGCCCTCCGTGTGCGGGATCTCGTCGAGGTCCCAGGACGAGAGCGTGATGACAGACCCGCAAGGCTCCACGAGGGCGACAATCGACGAGCTCTTGGACATTCAGGGCCTCACCTTGGTTTGGGTGCAGCGCAGTGGAGGCGAGCTGCAAGCCTTCGATGCGAAGGGAGCTGAGGCCGATGCATCAAAAGGGGGCTGGGTGGAGCTGTACCTGCGCTTGGCTGAGCGCAGCAGCGCGGCCCTCGAGCTGGGCACGCTCCGTCAGATCATCAACATCTACGACGAGCGATGCTTGGTGTTGGGGCGCAGCGAGGCTTTGACCGTCGGCATCTTGCTCGACGACCCCAGCGCGGCGGGCCTCGGCGCCCTTCGCATTCGCGCGTGGCTCGAGCGCCGAGGCACCGACTCCGAGGAGGTGTCTCGTGCCAGCTGAGTCCGGATGGCTACGTCGCCTCGGCAAGGGCCGTCGTGCCGAAGAGGGCGAGAACGCCGAGCCGTCGACGACCCCGCGCGATACGCCTTCGCCGCCTTCGCCGCCACCGGCGTCGGCGAGTGCGAAGCTCGAACGTCGGATCCTCGAGCTGGAGGTGGCCTTGGTCGAGCGCGATCGCCGAGTGGAGCAACTCGAAGCCGAGCTGCGCAAGGCCCAGAGCAAGCGCAAGCCCAAGGGCCAAGACGACGCGCAGGTCGAAGAGCTGGCGCGCGCGCGTCAACTGGTCGAACAGTTGCGCGAAGGCCTCGAGCAAAGCCAGTCCCGACTCGCGACCGCGAACCAAGCCGCCAAGACCAACCGTGCCCGCTGCGATGATCTTCGCCGCGAGATTCGATCGCTCAAGATGGGGATCAAGGCCGAGCGCGCGAAGTCCGAGGGTCTCGAGAAAGCCAACGCCGGCTTGGCCGAGCTGCGCAAGGGACTCTCGGTCGAAAGTGAGATCGCCAGCGCGCGCGTCCAAGAGCTCGAGGCCAGCTTGGCCACCGCCGAGTCCGAGATGCAAACGGCCGTCGCCCAGACCCGCGAGGTCGAGCTGGCCGCGCACGAAGTCGCCGACCAGCTCGGTCGCCGCGAGGCCGAGCTGCTCGACGCCAAGGCCGCTCGCGCACGGGTGCTCGAGGCCCTCTTCGGTCCGGGCGCGAGCGAGCTCGTGGGGCGCTTGATCCCCAACTCATGAACTCCAAGCACAGACCTCCCTTCGACAGAGATTAGCGGAAGCAAACCCACTCGAACCCAACAGCGAACCAGGAAGACAAGAACATGGCAAACGTCAACGAATCACTCGATAAACTCACCAGCGACATCGCGGGCTGCCTCGGCGTGGCTTTGGTCGACTACGAAAGCGGCATGGCCCTCGGTACCAAGGGCAGCGGCCTCAACCTCGAGGTGGCGGCCGCGGGTAACACCGAGGTCGTCCGCGCCAAGATGCGCGTGATGGAGGCGCTGGAGATCGGCGGCGGTATCGAGGACATCCTCATCTCGCTCTCCTCGCAGTTCCACCTCATTCGCCCGGTGGGCAAAAGCTTGTTCTTGTACGTCGCCATCGACCGCAAGAACGGCAACCTGGCGATGGCCCGCCACGTCATGAAAAGCGTCGGCGACGACCTCAAGATCTGAGCGACGCCATGGCGGAAAACGCGGGAGCCCGAGTGCGGGCTCTCCGCGTGATCGCGTTCGCGCGCGGGACCGCCAGCACCGCGGACTCGGATGTTTCGGGCTCGCCGCGATTGCGCCGCTTCGAGTTATCGCGGAAAGTTGAGAGGCACCGATGATGCGTCCTCCCGCGGCAAGCTCGCCCCACCAGGCGGGTCAGAAGCGTTTCGGCTTCAACCACAACTTTGGATACGCGGGGCGCCAGTACCACATCCAGACCGAAGACTCGGGTCTGGACCGGGCGCACATCTACACCCAGGTTTTTTGCGGCGGCACCGTCATCGTCTCGCGCAAGCTGGTCTACGATCCGGACTGGCCGGAGGTTCGTGCCCGCGTGCGCCAGATGATGAAGGCCTCGCACCGCGCCATGGTCATGGCGCTCGCGGCCGGGGAGCTGGACTCCCAGATCGAAGAGCGCCTCGGCTCGGTGAAGGTGGAGTCGCGGCGCCGCTCCAACCCACGGACCAGCTTGGTCGTCCCCACGCGGGGACGCGCGCGGAGCCGGCCGGCAAGCGACCCAGCCGAGGCGGCCTCCGAGGCGACACCCGCCGCCGAGACCCCGAGCGATGAGATAGCGAGCTTCGAATTCGACACCGAGCAGGTCGATGAGACCCTCGCCGCCCTCCAAGACGAACTGGAGTCGGTCATGGGGGTCGCGCTGGTCGACTCCGACAGTGGCATGGCGCTTTGCACCTTGGGTTCGGGCATCGACTTTCAGCTCGCGGCGGCGGGGCAGGCCGAGGTCTACGCCGCCCAGATCGAGGTGATGAAGGCGCTGGACCTCGACGCCACGGTGGAAGACCTGCTCGTCACCCTCGACCAGCAGTTCCACTTGCTGCGCCCGGTGGGCCAGGCTGTGTTCTTGTACGTCGCCATCGACCGCGCCCGGGGGAACCTGGCGATGGCCCGCTTGGCGATGGCCCGGGCCGGCGCCCGCCTCGAGATCGACGCCTAAGCCCGCAAACGCCGTTCTGTGCGCAACCACGGGGTTTGCTCGCGAGCTGCGAGTTCGCCGCGCGAGCGCAGAATTTTCATACAAAAAGACTTGTAACCGAACTACCACCTATTTCACCCTACCGACGTCGGCCGGTTGGCCGGACGGTGAACTCGGTGCTCTCGCCCCTTCCTCCTTCGACTCGCATCGGCCAGGTGCTGGGATGAGCGCCGCCGCTCCGAAGCTCGAGGATCCCACGCCACGGCGCACGGGCTTTGGCTACAACCACAACTTCGGTCACGGCGGACGTCTCTTTCACATTCAGACCGAGGACTCCGGTGTCGCACATGCACATATCTTCACGCATGTCTTTTGCGGCGGGACGGTCGTAGCCTCGAAGAAGGTCGACTACGACCCCAGCTGGTCCGACCTCGAGCTGCGCGTGCGCGAGATGATGAAGATGTCACACCGCGCGATGACGGTGGCCCTGGCCAGCGGCAAGCTGGACCGCGCGATCGCGCGGGTGTTGGGACCGCCGCCACGGCGCACGCGTCAGCGCTCCGCCACTCGAGAGCGCATCTTGCCAGCCCGCGCTCCGGCCCCCGGCGCCTCGCAGACCAACCGCGCCGCGCCGCCGCCGAGCAACCACGCGCCGCCGTCCAGCTCTCCTCCTCGCGTTTCGACCCCTCTCTCACGACCACTCCAAAAGCAAAGGAACATCGACATGGCAAACGTCAATCAAACCCTCGAGAAACTTCAAACCGACGTCGCAGGCTTTTTGGGCTCCGCGCTCGTCGACTTCGAAAGCGGCATGGCGCTGGGCACCTTGGGGTCGGGGCTGAACCTCGAGGTCGCGGCCGCGGGTAACACCGAGGTTGTTCGCGCCAAGATGCGCACGATGGAGGCGCTCGGCATCGACGGTGGCATCGAGGACATCCTCATCACCTTGTCCGCCCAGCTGCACTTGATCCGCCCGGTGGGCAAGAGCTTGTTCTTGTACCTGGCCATCGACAAGAAGAAGGGCAACCTGGCCATGGCGCGCCACATCATGAGCAGCGCCGCCGGCGACCTGCAGATCTGAGGGCAGCGCGAGCCAGCGAGGGTGGGTGACACACACCGGCCCTCGCGGTGTTGCACCCTCGATGCCTGCAACTGGACATGACACCCGGCCCGGGCGCGGCCGACCCCGAAACGCGAGAGTCTCGTGGTGGTGGGCGGCGGCACTCGGGCTTCTCGCATCTTGCGAGGGCGAGCCTCGCTTCGAGCACCACGCGTTCGATCCCAGCTTCGATGAACTGCAGGTCGAGCTCGGAGCCGGGGACGTCGAGATCTGCGGGGATGAGGTCGAGCAGATCGAGGTCTACGCCGAGCTTCACGGCGAACGCGTCGAGCTCGACGCGAAGCTCGACGGCCGGCACCTTCGCCTGAGCCAAGCTTGTCATGGCAGCTGGAGCTGTTCCGTCGACCTCGTCGTCGTGGTGCCCCGGCGCATGGAGGTCTGGGTCGATACGGGCTCGGGGGACCTCTTCGCCCACGGCCTCGAGGGCTCCGTGCACGCGGACACGGGCTCGGGCGACGTGGTTCTCGCCGCGTTGCGGGCGGGGGAGGTCGCGGTCTCGACCGGGTCGGGAGATGTTCGTGGCGAAGGCTTGGCCGTACTGCGGGTCGATGCGGACACCGGCTCGGGTGATGTTCACTTAGGCTTGGCCCCCGTGGACGCACCGAGACGCGTGCGGGCGGACACCGGCTCGGGGGATGTGGTCTTGGACCTACCGGCAGGGGCCTATGCGCTCGACTGGTCCACGGGCTCGGGAGATCTGGACATCCAGGACATCTCGATCGATGGGCGCGCGACCGACCGAATCGAGGTCGATACGGGCTCCGGGGACATCTTGCTGCGGGGGCGCTGAAGTGCGATACGGACGGCCCATCTGCGCGCCCGCCGCTGCGTCGAAGATTTTCTTTGGGGCGAGGGACACATTGTCGGCGCCCGGGTGTTGGAGCTCCAAGGAAGGTTTCGCGCTTGGCCATCGAGATCGAGCCCATCTACCGG
Source organism: Polyangia bacterium (assembly GCA_030431075.1). Taxonomy (GTDB): domain Bacteria; phylum Myxococcota_A; class Polyangia; order Nannocystales; family Nannocystaceae; genus JAUIJR01. The sequence continues at coordinate 14,098 of JAUIJR010000038.1, forward strand.
CGCTACGGGCCCATGGTCCTGCGGCGCTGTCGGGCGATGCTCAAGGACGAAGACGCGGCCGCCGATGCCATGCAGGACGTTTTCGTTCAGCTCTTGCGCCACAAAGAGCGCATCGAGGATCGCGGGATGTCTTCGTTCTTGTACCGGGTGGCGACCAACATCTGTCTCAACCGGATCCGCGCCGGGCGGCGCCGGCCGCCGGGGAGCGACGGCGAGCTCTTGGCGCGCCTGGCCGACGCGGACACCGGACTCGAGGCGAAGACGGGAGCGCGTCGCGCCCTCGCGCGCCTCTTCGGCGAGCACGAAGCCTCGACGGCCACGATGGCCATCTTGCACCTGCACGACGGATGGACCCTCGAAGAGGTCGCCCAAAGCGTGGGCATGTCGGTGAGCGGCGTACGCAAGCGCCTGCGCAAGCTCAAGGCCTCGGTCGGCGAGCTGCAGGCGCTCGAACTGAGCGGGGGCCAGCCGGTCGAAACCCTGCGCCCACGAAAGGAGGCCGCTGATGTCCAGCTTTGAGCCTCGCGTGGACCTCGAGCGAGAGACGGTGCCCGACTTGTGGGTGGAGTGGCTGATCGCCGGTGAGCTCCCGCCGGCGCAGGCCGAGGCGCTGCGGGCTCGACTCGAGCGCGAGCACGACCCCCGCCTCGAGCGCTTTGGGGCCGAGAACGCGGATTTTTTTCAGGCGCATCCGGCCGGGCCCTTTGTCGCGCGTGTCCGGGCGGCCGCCGAGGCCGAAGCGAGCACCCGTGACGGTGGCGCGGCGTGGCTTTGGGTGGCGCTGCCGGTCGCGGCCTTGCTCCTGCTCGGCGCGTGGGCGTGGTGGGGGCAGCTGCGCGCGGGAGAGGAACTCCCAGATCCCGGCGTCCAGGGCCCGGTGGCGATGGCCGAGGGCGGCGACGAAGAGGGCGTTCGCATCAAAGGCTTGCGCGCCTCGTTGCGCTTGCACCTCGAGACGGCGGGCGGCGAGCTGCGGCAGCTGTCCGACGGCGAGCGGGTGCAAAGTGGGGCGCGGATCCAAGTGGCCTATGTCGCCGCGGGATCCGAGCATGGGGTGATCGTCTCCATCGACGGACGTGGTGCCGCGACCTTGCACCATCCCCAAAGCCCGGCGGGAGACTCTGCGCTGCGCGACGAGGGGGAAATTCCGCTGCCTTTCAGCTATGAACTCGACGACGCCCCCAAGTTCGAGCGCTTCTTTTTCATCACGAGTCCATCGCCGCTCGACGTCCAGGCCGTCGTAGATGCCGCCGAGGCACTCGCGGCGCAAAGTGATGCGGCGACGGGCGAGCTCGAGCTCGAGGCGGTCGCGCCCTCTTCAACCTCTTTCAGCTTCATCTTGACCAAGTGATGCATCGACGAAAGGAGCGCCGTCTCGAGGCGCGGGGCAAGAGCCTCTTGTTCGCGGGCCTCGTGCTCTCATGGTCCGGCGCGGCGATGGCGGGTCCACCGGAGACGGCCTTATCGCTCGAGCTGCGGGGTACGGCCGGGCCGAGCGAGGTGGCCGAGGCCAGCGGCACCCGGCGATTCGCGCTGGTGGTCGGCGCCAACGATGGGGGAGGGGAGCGCGACTTGCTGCGCTTCGCCGGCACCGACGCGAAGCAAGTCGCCAAGGTGCTCGGGGATCTCGGTGGGGTCGCCCAGTCCGACCGCCTCGTGGTGCTCGACCCCGACCCCGACGCGCTGCGGGCCGCCTTTTCGGCCATGGAGGCGAAGCTTCGGGCGGCCCGAAACGCGGGCGAGCGCGCCCAGTTCGTCTTTTACTACTCGGGGCACAGCGACGAACGCGGGCTACTGCTCGGCGGGGTCGTCGTCCCTTACAAGGACCTGCGCGCCCTGATCGAGCAGGTGCCGGCCGATGTACGCCTCGCCGTGCTCGACTCGTGCGCCTCCGGGGCATTCACGCGGCTCAAGGGCGGCACCAAACGTGCCCCCTTGCTGGTCAAAGGCGGAGAGGTCGAGGGCCACGCATTTTTGACCTCGAGCTCGGCCGACGAAGCGGCGCAAGAGTCCGACCGCATCGGCGGATCATTTTTTACGCACTACTTCGTGACGGGTCTGCGTGGCGCGGCGGACAGCAACGCCGACCGCCAAGTCACCTTGAACGAGGCCTATCGTTTCGCCTTCGACGAGACCTTGGCGCGCACCGAACTCAGCGAGGGCGGGGCCCAACATGCCGCCTACGCGATCCGCTTGTCGGGCACGGGCGACCTCGTCATGACCGACCTGCGTCAGGCGACGGCCAAGCTCGAGGTGCAAGAGTCCGTCGGCGGACGTCTGTACATTCGCGACGCGGGCGGGAAGCTGGTCGCCGAACTCTACAAGCCCGCCGGTTCGGGCGCGGTGATGCTGGCCCTCGAGCCGGGCGAGTATCGAGTGACGCTCGACGACGGGCACCGCCTCTACGCCGCCAAGGCTCTCGTCAGCGACCAGGCCGCCGCGAGTCTCGAGCTCGGCGACTTCACGGCCGTGGATCCCGAGGCGACCCGAACTCGCGGCGACGCGGGCGAGCTCGACCCGGGCGAAGCGCCGAGCGAGTACCGGGTCATCCCCTTCGATGTCGGCTTGACCCCCAGCTTGTCCCTCAACGGCGAGGAGAAGCAAAAGAAGGTCATCAACCAAGGCAGCCTCAGCTTCGGGTGGAGTCGCAACGCCCGCACGCAGGGCGTCGCATTTGGCATCGGCGCCACGATCTCCACCGAGGAGGTGCGCGGGGCCCAGGTCGCCGGGCTGTTCACCAAGACGCGCCACCTCGATGGCGCGCAGCTCGGCGGCGGCCTCGCTTTGGCCACCGGGCGCGTCGAGGGTTTTCAGCACGCCTGGGGCGGCACCATCGCGGGGGAGCAGCTCGAAGGAGTGCAAGCGGGCACGGTCTTCAATCTCGCGCGCGGACCGAGCCGCGGCGCGCAGCTCAGCGCCGGCGTCAACCTCGTCGACGACCTCCAGGGGCTGCAGATCGGCCTGATCAATGTCGGCCGCGGGCAGGTCGGCACCCAGATCGGCCTGATCAACTACGCCGAAGACGCCAAAGCCTCCATCGCCTTACTACCGATCACCAAGCGCGGCCTGGCCGGCGAATTTTGGACCAGCGACACGGCCCTGCTCAACTTGGCCCTGCGCTTTCGGGCCAAGTACACCTTCGCGTTTTGGACGGCGGGCTTGCACCCCTTTGGCGAGGGCCGGGGCACGCAAGCGGGCATGGGCTTTGGCGGGCGAGTCCCGCTGGGCAAAAAACAGCGTGGCTTCATCGAGCTCGACCTGGCCACCTTTGCCGTCTTTCCGCGCTACCGGGGCAACGACACCCAGCTCATGGGCAAGCTGCGCCTCACCGGTGGAGCTCGCTTCGGCAAACGCTTCGAGCTTTGGGGCGGGGCCACGGCCAACGGCCTGTTCGACTTCTTGAAAGGCTCGGACACGCGCCCGGGCTACGCGTGGACCAGCTACCGCTACGAGGACCCGGCTGGAGACTTTCGCTTGAAGGTCTGGCCCGGCTTCGTCTTCGGCGTCCGCTTTTGAGCCCGCCTTTTTTGCACGCGGGGACAAACCCGCATGCCTGTAGGTCGGCGGCGAATCGAAGGGCCTTCGGGGTGACACCCGCAGGCCCTTCGCTTGTTGCAGGGACATGAAGCTCATGAGCCCTTCTTTCCCCGGATTTCGTGCCTTCCTCGGCTTGGCCCTCGGCGGCGCGCTGTCGGCCGCATCGGCGTGCATCATCGTCGACGACGGCCACGGCTTCGACGAAGTCGACGCCTGTTTCGACGCCTACGACGACTGCATGGACGACGCCTCGTCCTCGCTTCAGTTCGAACAGTGCCAGTCGAACCTGGACAGCTGCCTCGACGCCTGCGAGACGAGCGGAGCGTGGAGCGACAGCTCGACCTCCGACGCCGGCAGCAGCACGACCCGAGCACGGGGGACGGCGACAGCACGAGCACGGGCGACGGCGACGGCGACGACTCGACGCGCTCGGGCGATGGAGATGGCGACGACTCGACGAGCACCAGCACCGGCGACGGCGATGGGGACGGCGACGGCGACGGCGACGGTGACGGGGACGGCGACGGCGATGTCGACCCGGTCTGCATCGACCTGTTCACGAACTGCCTCGAGCAAGCGAGCACCAACCTCGAGGTCCAAGCTTGCGAGAGCCTCTTCGACAACTGCGTGAACGCGATGCCTTGCGACGACGACTGCGGCGACCCGATCTGCCCCGATCCGGCGTTGCTCGCTTGCCTCGACGCCTACGCCGGCTGCTCGGCGAACGCCGACGACAGCGAGGAGATCGCCATCTGCAGCGGCGCCTTCGACGTGTGCACCGACGGCCAGGTGGCCGAGGCCTGCTTGCCGCCTTTCGACCCGGAGACGGTCGAGCCCTGCCTCGAGCAGCACGCCTTGTGCCTGGAGTGCGTCGAGTCCGAAGCGCAGCTGGTCACCTGCGACGACATGTTCGACCAGTGCGTCAACGGCGATTGAGCCCCGACAAAGCGCCGGCGGTCCTTGGGCGCCGGCCTTCCTTCGCTCGGCATGTGGATCTTTTTTCATGCGAGAGTGAAGGAAGGGTCGCTTCGGCGTCTCCAAGGGGTAGATGGACGAAACACCAGATCCGGCGTGCGCACCCCACCGGTCCGAGATCGAGGCCGCGGCCGCGGCCCTCACCGAGTTGAGCGCGGCCACGACGCGACACCTCGACGCCTGCGAGCGATGCCGCCGCCATCATGCGAGTGCGCAGCAGATCGCCCGCCGCATGCGGGCGCTGGGCGGCCCCACCGTGGCCCAGGACCAACTCCGACGCCTGGTCGACGCCGGCATCGGACAATGGCGACGCGAGGCGCGAGCGAGCGCGGGCCTGGCCCTCTTGGCCTTGGCGGCGCTCGCCTGGTTCACGGTCGGTCCGGTCCCGCCGAATCCACTGGCGGCGAGCTTGCTCGCCTTCGCGGCGGGAATGGCGAGCTACGCGGCGTGGTGGAGCGCGCGGCGCGGTGAGCATCTGGCCTTGCCGGCGCAGTCCGATCTCTTCGACACCCTGGCCCAACAACTCGACGGCCGGTTGCGAGCGCTACGTCGCGGGGTCCCGATCCTTGGGCTGCTGACCGGAGCCTTGACGCTCGCGGTGGTGGGGCTGGAGTTCGGCCCCCAACCCCGCGTGGTCTTCTTGGCCGGGATGTTGGCCGCGGGTCTGGGTCTCGCGCACCAATGGTGGGTGGAGCAGCCCCGCCTTCGTCGGCGTCGCGCGGCCCTCGTCTCGATGCAGGCACATGCCGAGTGAGCCTCACGATCCACGCTGGGAGGCCGAAGTCCTGACCTTGGCCCGTGGCTCCCGCGCGCAGGCCCGCCGCGCGACGACCATGGTGGTCGATCGCTTGGGACCGACGGTGCTGCGGCTGGCGCGACGGATGACGCGAAGCGAGGCGGACGCACGCGACGCGATGCAAGAGACCTTCGTCGCCGTGGATCGCGGGCTGGCCAAGTTTCGCGGGGAGGCTCGCATCTCGACCTGGGTTCACCGCATCGCCGTCCGCGCCAGCTTGCGGGTGGCAGCTCGTGTCCGACGCGTGCAGCTGCGCGCACGCGAGGCGAAGTCGATGCCGCCTGCCGGCCATGCGGATCCGATGGCCACCTTCGAAGAACTCGAGGAGCTGCGGCGCGCCCTGGCGAGCTTGCAGCCCGACCACCGGGCCATCTTGGCCCTCACGGCCGAGGGGTTCACGGGAGAGGAGTGCGCCGCAGTCCTGGGCCTGCCGGTGGGGACCGTGTGGTCGCGGCTGCATCTGGCGCGCCGGGCGTTGCGGGCGGCGCTGGGGGATGACGGCTAGGGGAGGGGATCGGGTTTCGGAGACTCGGACTCGCCCTCGATTTGGGCCTCATCTTCCAGCTCGAACTCCGGCGCACCGAACTCGAACCAGCCGCTCAGGCGCCAGGCCAAGCCGGCCGAGACCAGGTGGATCAGGTGGTTGAGCCAGCCGATCTCGCCTTGGACCATGCGGGTGCCCGAGCCGACGAACTGCAGCTGCTTTTCGAGCTCGAGGGCGGTGAAGCCCAAGAACCACATGGCGATCCATACGCCGCGGACGGCCCAGTCGCGGAACTCTTCGGTCTTGGCTTCGACCGTGCCCGAGCCGAAGCGGTTGCGCAGGTAGATCAAGGAGATGCCCGCGGGGATCGAGAGCAGCTTGAACCACTGGGCGTTCAGCGTGCCCAAGATGCTGCCGTCGCTCGGGGCGCGGACCAGGTAGCGCAGGGGCGTGCCCTCGAAGCGCTGCCACCAGCTCGGATCGAGCTCGTGCATCGTGTCCGTGGCGAAGCGCAAGGCGCCGATGGTCACCAAGGCGAGGGCGACCGCGAGCGAGCGGTCCATGCGTTTCGCGGCCACGGTGGGTCGCAGGGTGACACGCAGGCGCTCAGCCTCCCAGCTTTTCTTCGAGCTCGCGGACCAGGCCGCGGATCTCAATCGTGAGTTCGTGGTCTTCGCCGAGTTTTTCGCTCACCACGGCCAAGGCCGTGCGTTGGGCTTCGAGGGCCTCGGCGTCACGGCCGAGGCCGGCGAGGGCCATGCCGAGGTTGGAGCGCACGCTGGCCACGGTCGGGTGATCTGCGCCCATCTTGGCTTCGAGCACGGCCAAGGCCGCGCGCTGGCTCTCGAGCGAGGCTGCGTCGTCGCCGAGCTTGTGCTCGACCAGGCCGATCGCGCTGCGGGTGATGGCGACGGTGGGGTGCTGGGGGTCATAGCGCTCGATCTGGATGGCCAAGGCCGCGCGCTGGGCTTCGAGGGCGTCGTCGAGTCGACCGACGAACTCGTAGGTGTTGCCGAGGTTGTTGTAGGCGTTGGCCACCATGCCCCGCGCGCCCGTGCTGCCGTCGTCGGCCGCGATCGCAGCCAGGCCGTACTCGATCGCCTTGTCGTGATCGCCGAGGCGCCCGTAGGCGGCGGCCAGGCCGCTGAGGGTCTTGATGATGGCGACGCCTTTGTCGCCGTAGACCGCACGTTGACGGGCGGCCACCCACTCGAGTTCGTCGGCGGCCGCTTGGTAGTTGGCGGTGAGCGTGTGGAGCTCCGCCAGGACCTCTCGCAAGGTGACCACCGACGGGTGCTCGGGACCCTTGTGTTCTCCGAGTAGGCGGGCCGCGAGCTCGAGCTCGGCGGCGGCCGCCGGGTAGTCGCCGGCGCGTTTGAGGGCGCGGCCGAGTTTGCCGCGGGAGACAACGGCGGGGAGGCCCTCGGGGCCATCGACTTCGATCGCCTTGGCCAGCGCGTCCCGAGCGGCCTCGACGGCAGCGGGGTAGTCACCCGCCGCGAAGGCGAGGGCGGTCCGGCCTTCTGCCAGCCGGAGACGGGCCTCCGGGGTGTCTTCGTAGGCGACGAGGGCCGAGAACCAGCGCAGATCCGCTTCGGCTTTGACCGGGTTGGCCAGGCCCCCCGTGTGGAGGACCCAGCGCAGCTCGCCGGCGCCGCGGACCGTTCGCCACTGGCCACACGCACCCGCCATCTCGATCGCGCGGTCGGCCAGCTCGAGCGCCTCGTCGTGGTGTTTGAGGCGCAGTTGGGCGGAGCCCAAGTCGGCGGTCAGCCCCGCCGTGAGCGGACAAAAGTCGAGGGGCTCGGCCATCTCCAGGGCAGCGCGCGTCAGGGCTTCGCTCTCGACGAAGCGCCCGGCCGTGGCGTTCGCGTGCGCGCGCGCGAGGATGCTACGCACCTCGAGCACTTGCTCGCGGATCTCCGGGGCCGGTAAGGGCTCGTCGCGGGTCAGGCCCTCGAGGTCCTCGCAGCGGGCGAGGGCGGGGAGGG
>JAUIJR010000485.1 GCA_030431075.1 Polyangia bacterium
AAGTCGATGATCTTCAACGGCATCCCTCAAAAAGAGGGGCGGGCGGTGGTGCATCGCGACATGCCCTACTTCGAGGTCGCCAAGGCCCACGCCGACAAGCTGGGGGTTCGCCTGAGCTCCTTCGGTGAGCACGCCGAGGCCGATGTGCGCCTCCTCGACGCCGAGCTCGATCCCGAGGGGAGCAAGGTCCGGGCCGACTTCTACGGCAAGGTGATCGAGTTCAGCTTGAAGGTGCCCGGCAAGCACATGGTGATGAACAGCCTCGGTGTGCTCACGGCCGTCGAGGCCTGTGGTTTCGATCTCGAGAAGGCGGCGGCGGACCTCGGGAGCTTCGAGGCCGTGGCCGGTCGCTCCAAGCTCGTCGACATCCCGATGAAGAGCGGCAAGGCGCAGCTGATCGACGACCACTTCAACGCGACGCCGGCCTCGGTCGAATCCACCCTCTCGCTGCTGCAGATGGCCAGCCCGGCCGAAGGCGGTCGCCGCATCGCCGCCCTCGGCGAGATCGGACACCTCGGTCCCGACGAAGCGAAGATTCACGCCGACTTGGCCAAACTGATCGAGCGCTATGAGGTCGATCAGCTCTTCACCTGGGGGCCGCTGATGCGGCACATGTTCCAGGCCACGCCGGGCGACCGCCAAGGCAAGCACTGTGAGACCGTCCCCGAGCTCTACGCCGCCGTGCGCGAGTACATGAAGCCGGGAGACGTCTTGACGATCAAGAGTGGTCGGGGTCAAGGCGGACTCGGGGACCGCCGCTTCCGTCAGTTCATCCGCGCGCTCAAGGAGAACGCGGACGCGCTGGTCCTCTGAGCCGACCATGAGCGCTCCGCTTTGGACTCCGGAGGAACTCGTCTCGGTCACGAAGGGCCGCTGGCTCGTCGCGCCCCCGGCGATGGCGAGCTGGGCCCCCAGCGTCGTTCACTACAACTTGGTCAAGGGGAGCTCCCGCGGCGCCATCATCGTTTGCATGAACCCCCGCACATGGGGCCAGCAGCGCCCCGACACGAGTCGGCGCTTGGCCGAGTGGGCCAAAGGCGGGGCCAGCTGCGGGATCGTGGACGCGACCCAGGCCCAGGCGCTGGGCGCTTTGGGGGCCCGGTTCCCGATCTTGGTCGTGGACGACACGCGCGTCGCTTTGCGCGAGCTGGGCGCGGCCTCGCGCGCACGTTTTCGTGGCCAGGTGTTCGCGGTGACGGGGACGGTGGGCAAGACGACCTCGCGCGCCATGATCCGCCACATCTTCGCCGCCCGAGGTGCGACGGCCACGGGCGGCAACAACAACAACATCCCGGGCGTGCAAAAGACTCTCGCCTGCACCCCGGAGGGGCACGCCGCCTGCGTCATCGAGATGGGCTTTGGTCGGCCGGTAGACGGGATCGAGATCAGTTCGCAGCAGGCGCGGCCCCATGTGGGCCTGGTGACGACCATCGACTACGCCCACCTCAATGTCCTGGACGGCGCGTCGAGCGAGGGGCCTGCCGCCTTGCGGGCCATCGCGGGGCATAAAGGCGGCATCTACGGCGGCATCGACAAAGGCGGCTGGGCGCTGAGCGGCGCGGACCACGAGGCGGTCGAGACGCTCGAGAGGCGGGCGAGCGCGCAGGGCTTGAACTTCTTGACCTTCGGGCGCTCGCGGGAGGCGGATCTCCGGATCAGCAAAGAGCTGCTCTCGCCGGAGAAGTCGCGCTTCTCGCTCGAGGGCCCTTGGGGGATCGGCGCGATGAGCTTGACGGTCATCGGTCCGCACATGGTGGCCAACGCCGCCGGGGCCGTCGCCGCGGCCGTATGCGCCGGCATGGACTTTGGCGAAGCCTGTCGCCGCATGGAGAGCTTTGCCCCCGTGCAGGGGCGCTCGGACCTGCACCGCTTCGCGGTCGAGGGCGGCGAGGCCACGATGATCGACGACAGCTTCAATGCGACGCCGCTCTCGGTGGCCTCGAGTCTGCGCATGTTGGCGATCTTGGGGAAGCAGGGCCGTCGTGTCGCCGTCTTGGGCGACATCGCGAGCTTGGGCCCCGACGCCGAGGCGCTGCACGTGGCCTTGGCCAAGGAGGTGGAGCGTCAGCGGGTCGATGCCTTGTTCACCCATGGCCCCTTGATGGGGGCCATGGCCGCGGCCGTCTCGAAGGGCGCGGGACAGGTCCATGTGCACGCGGCAAAGACCATCGCCGAGCTCCACGACGCGGTCCGCGACTACCTACGCCCAGGGGACGTGCTCACGCTCAAGAGCGGGCGCGGCACGGGGGGACTCGGCGACCGCGTCTTTCGAGCGCTCGCCGAAGGCCTACGCGAGGGCCGGGCCGAGTACGAGGGGCCGCTTTACGGCTGAAGCGACAAGCTGGCGACCACGAGTCCGGTGTCGCCGAGCCATAGCAGTTCGACGCGTCCGTCTCCGTCGAGGTCCGCGAGCTGCGGCTGGGCCGCAAAGGGATCCGCGGCGCGCATCGCCGGGGGCACGGCCGCCGTCGCACTGCACACTTCGTGGTCTCGCTGTCCCACCGCATGAAGCAAGGTGATCGACTGCTCCGAGAGCTGCACGTGATCCCACGCGCCGTCGGTGGAGGTGGTCGCTCCGGTGAGCCACGGCCCGTCGCCGCTTCGGGGGACGCTCCAGTAGGCGCGCGGCCGAGCCTGCCCGTCTTCGTCGAGGGCGAAGCTGACGAAGCGCCACTGCTCACCGTCGAGAGAAAGCGACGCCGACAGCGCGAAATGGCCGCCGCATGCGTCGAGCGCCCGCGTCCACTGCCTCGGGCGTGCGCTCGCCGCCAGGGCGGTCGCCACCGCATCCGTGGCGATGCTGGAGTGCAGCGTGTCTTCGACGGGCTCACACTCGAAGCTGCAAGGGGAGGTGGTCACCAGCGCGGGCCTCTCACCGGCCTCGAGTTCCAACGAACGAAAGCGTCCCTGGTGGGTGAAGCGCCGGTCGTGCTCATCCACGAGGGCCGTGCCGTCGAAGTGGTAGGCGGCCATCCAGTGATCGTCGGGACCGCACTCGACGTAGCAGTCTCCGGCGACTCCCAGCAGCAGCTCTGCGCCCGGTCCAGTGGACGCCGGCAGGACTTCGAGCGTGGCGACGTCGAGCTCGGAGATGGGCGAGGGCAGGGGACCAAAGGAACCCGGGGCCGTCTGATGTAGCGCCCAGATCCCCACCTCGAGGGGGTCCGGATCGGGGGCCTGATTGTCGAAGATGAGGAGGTCCTCGTCGCCATCGGCGTCGATGTCTCCCGAGATCACCCGGCTCGCGCCGGGATTGGGCCACGGGGCCAGCGTCGAGCTCCCCATCGCGTCGACGAGGACCAGTTCGGCGTTGGAGCGGGCGACGACCTCGTATCCGGGCGCGCCGTCGACCTCGACGGTGGTGAACGCCGAGGCGCCCGGGATTGGCCAGCTCTGGAACTCGAGGCTGAGGCTTCCCGCGCAGTCCGGAATCGGCGGGCTGCGGCGACAGCTCTCCTCGAAACACTGGCTGGCGGGGTCGTCGCAGGGCTCGTTGTACTGCGCGGGGAGATCGCCGTAGTGGCAATCCGTCTGCGTGACGCTGCCCGCCCACTGCAAGGCGATGGGCTCCGAGCAGTCGGCCAAGGCTTCCCCGTCGCCATCCCCGTCGCCATCCCCATCGCCTCCGCTGGACGAGCTGTCGGTCTCTTCGCTCGACGCCTCGGTGGCGTCCGCCTCCGCATCCCCGTTCTCCGCGCTGGCGTTGCCCTCGGCTTGCAGAGGCTGCGCGCTGCAGGCCGACGCGCCGAGGCTCAACGCGCCGAGCAGGCACCAAGGCGAGGACCCGCGTACGTGCATACCCCTGGTGTACCGCGGCGGCGCGAATCGATCACGCGCCGCGCACCCCGCCCGCTCGACCCGGGCCTGCGTCTAGGCCGAAGACCTAGGTGTTCGCGGCCACGGCCGCGAGGACTTG
>JAUIJR010000039.1 GCA_030431075.1 Polyangia bacterium
CGGTGTCCGTCGCGCCGGGATCGTAGGCGTCTTGGAGGTAGGCGATCAGGTCGCGGATCTCGTCGTCGCTGATCCGATCGGCGGCCCAAAAGGGCATGCCGCCGCCGCGCAGGTCCGGGTAGATCGACGACAAGGTCGAGCCGCTCAGGCGCACGCGGGTGGCGACGTAGTCGGCCTCTTGAAAGGTCTGCACCAAGATCGGCCCGACTTCGCCGCCGAGGGCGTCTTGGCCGTGGCACAAGGCGCAGCTTTGGTTGAACAGCTCATGGCCCGCGTCCGGGTCTCCGCCCATGAGCTCGGTGGGCGGCTCGACGATCTCGTAGCTCAAGGCCGAGGCGCTCTCCGGGGCGCTCGACTCGAGATAGTCGCGCAAGGCGAGCCAGCGCGGGTCGTCGACCGCGAGCGCGTCGCCGCGGATCCATTCGGTGACGCAGCTGTTGACGGCGTCGCGCAGATCGTCGAGCTGCCCATTTTTGAAGTTCGGGCGTGCGGACGCGTCGCCGACGGGATGGCCGGCGCGCCGAAAGCCGTCGGCGGCGGGCTCGGTGATCGCGTGGCAGGTCGCGCAGGCGAAGGAGGTCGGGCCCAAGCCGGGCTCGGCGAACAAGGTGGCGCCGTCGGGGATCCCGCCGGTCTCTCCATCCTCGGCCCCGCCGACGCTGCACGCGCTCAGGCCCAGCGCGAGGGGAAGGAGGGCGGCGTGGCGAGCGAGGGCGAAAATGGTGCGAGACGAGGACATGGCGAAGCCGGGGGCGCGGCCCCCTTCGGGCAGCACAACGCGCTTGGGGACCGTCGGTCACTTTCAATTGTACGAAGAGCACCTTGCGTTTGGTGCAACGATCGGGCCGGCGTCGTTGCCGCGGGGGTTTGGATCCGCGAAGATCGGGCTCTTGGAGCCGCTTCGACGCATTCACCGGCTGTGGAATTGGCTGCCGGCCTTCCGGGCCGTGGCCGAGACCGAGCATTTGCCGACGGCCTCCGAGCTGCTGGCGGTGAGCCCTTCGGCCCTCTCACGCAGCATCAAGCTGATCGAGGACGACATCGGAGAGCCGCTCTTCGAGCGCGAGGGGCGGGCCTTGCGGCTCAACGAGGCGGGGCAGGCCTTCTTGGCCGCCGTGCGCGAGGCCATGAGACGCGTGCACGATGGGATCGGGGAGATCGACGAGAGTCGCTTCGCCGGGCCCGTGCGGATCGGCGCGGCCGGCTTGATGAACGCGGCCCACATCCCCGACCTGGTCGCCCGCTTGCAAACTCGCCACGGCGCTTTGTTGCCGACGATCATCAACACGAGCGTCGACGCCGAGACCAGCAGCTTGTTGACCGGTCGCATCGACGTGAGCTTCTCGAGCTGGGGGCAGCGCCACGAGGCGACCGAGCTGGTGCACCTCGGCGAGGCGAGCAATGGCGTGTGGTGCGGGCCGGGGCATCCGCTGCACGGGCAAGAGGGCACGGCCGTCGAGTCGATGTTGGCGCATGTCTTCGCCGCCCCCTTGCCGGACGACTACGGCACCACGCGCGAGGGCTGGCCGCCCGCCTTGCAGCGCGAGATCGCGGCCCACGTACAGACCATGCACATGGGTCTCGAGCTGTGTGCGCGTGGCAAGTTCTTGGCCGTGCTGCCCGATGTCGTCGCGCAGCGCCGCGGCGAGCTTTGGCGCCTCGACTTCGAGGAACTCCCGGCCACGCCCTTGTTCGCGCGCAAGCGCGTGCAGGTGGGGCCGCCCGGCAAGGCGGAGCTGTGCATCGACGCGATGCGCGAGCTCGTGGCCAGCGATCGCGCCGAGGCCTGAGCGCGGCTCAGATCCCGGGGCTGCAGTTCACTCGGCCGCCGCCGTGTTGGATGGCGCGCGACAAGCTTTGCAAGGCGGTGCGGATGCCCTCTTCGATCACCGGATGATAAAAGGGCATGGCCAGGGCGTCGTCGACGGTCATGCCGGACTGGATCGCCCAGGCCAGTAGATGGGCGGTGTGTTCGACCCGCGGTCCGATCATTTCGGCCGCGACGAGTTGCCCGCACTCGAGGCTGCCCCAGATCTTCACCTTGCCGTGGTTCTCGCCCATGACGCGCGCGCGACCTTGGCGTGCGTAGTCGACCTCGCCCACGGCGTGCGTTTTTGGGTCGAGCTCCGCGACCGATGCACCCACCGAGGCGATGTTGGGCGCCGTAAAGACGATGGCCAGCGGTGTGCGTCGGCGGCGGGCCCGGACTTCGGGAAAGTGCGCCGCGTTCTCGCCGGCGATGCGGCCCTCGTCGGCCGCCTCGTGCAACAAGGAGCGCTCTTGGTTGACGTCGCCTGCGATGAAGATCGGCTGATCGGGGATCTGCATGGTGCGATGGTCGAATCGCGGCCGGCCTCCCTCGTCGCGCGCGAGGTCGAGGGCGTCGAGGCCGAGGCGCTCGAAGTCGGGACGACGGCCCGTTGCGGCCAAGACGTACTCGAAGCTCTCTTCGCGGGCCTCGCCATCTTGGTCGCGCCAGCGTAGGCGAAGACCCTCGTCGCTGCGATCGGCCTGAAGGTCGGAGATGCCGAGCTCCAAGGGCAAGGTGTCGCCGATGAGCTCGCGGCTGAGCGACTGGAGCTCGGGATCGTGCAGCGGGCCCACGCGCTTGGAGAGGTTGAAGGCCCGCGTGCGCACGCCGAGGCGGGCCAAGGCCTGGCCGAGCTCGAGTCCGATGACGCCGGTGCCGATGACCGCGATCGATCGAGGCAGGGTCGGCAGCTCGAAGACCTCGTCACTGGTGATCACGCGATCGTCGAAGCCGCGCAGCGGTGGGGGGATGTGCGGACGCGTGCCGGCGGCGATCACCACCGCCTTTGCGCGGACGCGCAGCTGGGTGTCGGCAGCCCCCTCGAGGTCGACCTCGAGCAAGGTCGGCTCGACGAAGCGCGCCCAGCCCCGGATCTTTTGCTCGGCCGGCATCGCCTCGACGTCCGAGACCACGCCGCCGGCGAAGCGATCCCGCAGCGCCCGCAGTCGCTTCATGACTGCCTCGCCGTCGACCCTCTCCAACTTGGCGCGCACGCCGAACTCTTCGGCATGGTCGATGGCATGGGCCGCGTCGGCGGCCGCGATCAGGAGCTTCGAGGGCATGCAGCCCACGCGCGCGCAGGTGGTCCCGTAGGGGCCGCCCTCGATCATGACCACCGACTTGGCGCCGGCCTTCAACGCGGCGCGTCGGGCGGTCAGTCCCGCGGTGCCGGCCCCGATGATCGCTACCTCGACCTCGCGCGTTTCCATGCGCTTGGCTACGTATCACCTTTGTCGGGGTTACTCGCCGCTGGCTTCGGAGGGGGCCTTGGTGTCGCGGGCGCGCGGGTTGAGCGCCTCGCGCAGACGGGCGGCCAACTTCGGCCCGACGCCCGAGACCTCCATCAAGGCCGCGTCGTCGGCACTGCGCAGCGCCCGAAAGCTACCGAAGTGGGTGAGCAGCTTCTTTTTGAGGGCGGGCCCGACGCCTTCGATCTCGTCGAGGCGGCTTTGCAGCCCCCGCTTTTGGCGGCGCTTGCGATGGTGGGTGATGGCGAAACGGTGGGCCTCGTCGCGGACGCGCTCGAGCAAGTAGCGCTCGCTGGAGCCGGGCGCGAGACGGATGGCCTCCTTGGCGCCGGGCAAGAAGACCCGCTCGGGCTTGACGCGAGTCTCCGCTTTGCTGCCGCCTCGGGTGCGGCGCAGCTCGTACTGCACGCGGGCTTCCCCGGGGGCGGCGTCTTGGGCCGTGGCGGCCGCGGCCTCGGAGCCTTGCAGGCGCTCGAGCGCGTCGCGGCCCAAGCCCAGGTCGTCGCTGCGCTCTTTGGCCAAGGCGACGACGTCGACCCCTTCGGCCCCCCGGGGCACGCCGAGGTCGTCCATGGCGGCGAGCACCCGCGAGAGCTGCCCTTTGCCACCGTCGATGACCAAGAGGTCGGGCAGGGCCCAGCGCTCGTCTTCGCCGTCGAGGGCGCGACGCAGACGCCGGGTCAGGGCCTCGTACATGCTGGCGAAGTCGTCGTTTTGGCGTCGGCCCTGGGCGAGCTCGCCGCCTTCGCCCCGGATCTTGAAGCTGCGGTAGGCATGCTTGGCGGGGAGTCCGTCTTCGAAGACGACCATCGAGGCCACGGTCTCGGCGCCTTGGGTGTGGCTGATGTCGAAGCACTCGATGCGCTGCGGCAGGCGCGACAAGCTGAGTCGCTTTTGTAGGCGTTCGAGCACGCGACGCGCGTCGGTGTCTCGGTCGCGGCGGGTCACGAAGTTGCTCGCCGCGTTCTTGTTGGCGAGCTCGACGAGCTTGTGCTTGGCCCCGCGTTGGGGCGTGAGGAGTCGGACCTTGCCGCCGCGACGATCGGCCAGCCACTCGGCCAAGCTCTCTTCGTCCTCGGGGTCCAAGGCGACGGGCAAGAGGATCTCGCGCGGCACCAAAGGGCTCTCGTCGTAGTAGCGGCTGAGCAAGTCGTAGCTCAGGCGGTGATCGGGCATCTCCATGCCCGACTGCGAAAAGCCCCGCGAGCCCACGAGCTTGCCGCCGCGCACGTGCATGACGGTGAACTCGACCTGCCCGCCTTCGCGGTAGAGGCCGAAGACGTCCTGGTCGCCCTCGTCGCTGCCGACGACTTGTTGGCGCTCGAGGGTGGTCTCGACGGAGTGAAGCTGGTCGCGCAGCCGGGCCGCGCGCTCGAACTCGAGCTCGGCTGCGGCCGTCTCCATGCGCGTGCGCAGGTTCTTGGTGAGCTCGTCGTGGCGGCCGCCCAAGAAGAGCGCGACGTCCTCGACTTGGCTGGCGTAGCCCGCGGCATCGACCTCGTAGACGCAAGGCGCCGGGCAACGGCCGATCTGGTACTGCAAGCAAGGCCGCGTGCGCGAGTTCAAGACGTGGTCGGTGCAGGTGCGCAGCTGAAAGTGACGGTTGACCACCCGCAAGGTCGCGCGCGCCCGCGAGGCCGAGTGGTAGGGCCCGAAGTAGAGCGCGCCATCCTTGGCGTAGTTGCGCACGACCTCGAGGCGGGGCCAATCGGCCCGGGTGTCGAGGCGCAAGACCAGGTACTGCTTGTCGTCGCGCAGCTTGACGTTGAAGCGCGGACGGTGCTGCTTGATGAGGTTGTTCTCGAGCAGCAGGGCTTCTTTGTCGTTGGCGGTGACGACGGTCTCGATGTCCCCGAGCACGCGGCCGAGCTGCGGCACGAAGTCGCGGGTGTCGTGCCCATTGAAGTACTGGCGCACGCGGTTGCGCAGCTTGCGGGCCTTGCCGACGTAGACCACGCGACCTTTGCGGTCGCGCATGATGTACACGCCCGGCTCGAGGGGCAGGCGCTCGACGATCTCGAGCAGCTCCTCGAGGGAGTGGGCGCGCGGGGTCCAGTCCGGCGGGGGCGGGGGGACCTTGCCGGCGCGTCGAGTTCGCGGCGCACCCGCCTTGGCCATCAGGACTCCGGCGGGGCGGCGACTTCGGGGGCGGGACCGGCCGCACACCGGGCGTTGCGCGCGTCTTTCGAGGCCTCGATGGTCGCCTCGTCCGGGGTCTCGCGGTCGACCGCGCGGTACAAGCTGCGCAGCTCCACGAAGCCGATGAAGCCGAGCAGCATCAAGATCCCGATGCCGTGCACCCAGGCCTCGACGATCTTGTTGGCCGGGCGCCGGAAGATGATCTCGTAGAGCATGAACATCAAGCGGCCACCGTCGAGGGCGGGGAGCGGCAAGAAGTTGAACATGCCCAGCGCGGTCGAGATCAGCGCCATCATCATCATGAACTCGACCGGGCCCGTGTCCCAGGCGCGCTTGATCTCCTTGATGATCGAAGAGGGCCCGCCGACCTCGCCTTTGGCCTCGCCGCTGATCATGGCCGCGAGTCCGCCGAGCTGGGCGGCCGTCTGCTCGAGGGGCCACATCACGCCGTCGCGGATCGCCGTCATGGGCTCGACGACCTCGTAGCGTTGCTCGTCGATGAAGCTCGCGCCCAAGGCCGGGGGCTTTTCGTTGAGGGTGACGTCGAAGCTGTGGAGCTCGCCTTGGCGGCGGACGACGACCTCGACGGTCTCGCCCAGGTGCTCCACGCTGGCCTCGATCACGCGTCGGCGCGGGTTCTCGCCTTGCACGTCCTTGCCGGCGATCGACACGTAGACGTCGCCTTCTTCCAAGCAGGCGTCGAAGGCGGGGCTCTCGTGGGCGAAGCTCTTGATGCCCGTCTCGCTCGGGCGGTTGATGCCCACGATGCCGAAGATCGCGGTGCAGATGACCATGGCCGTGAAGTAGTTGGCCAAGGGTCCGCCGGCGATGGCCAAGGCGCGCGCCCACACCGGGCTGTCGCGGAAATTGCGAAAGCCCTTGGGCGGCGGCGGGGCCGGCTCGACGTCGCCGTCCTCGTCTTCATCCTCTTCGGGCTCCATGCCGACGATGTGGACGTAGGCGCCAAAGGGGATCCACGAGATCACGAACTCGGTGCCGCGCCAGGTGCCCAGTCGCAGCGCGACGGGTCCGATGCCCAGCACGCTGAAGCGGTCGACGTGCATCCCCCCGATCCGGGCGCAGACGTAGTGCCCGTACTCGTGGATGATGATCAGGACCGAGAGGGTCAAGATGGCGATGAGCCAGCCCACGGGCGGACTATAGCCCACAGGCCCTTCACCGCGAGCTTTGGGCCGCGATGGATCGCAGGCACGAAGGCTCGCCTTCTCACGCCGAATTTCTCGGCGCGCGCGGAACTTTCAACCGGGGCCGAGGCGGCGGTTGACGCGGACGAGGCCCAAGCGAGCCAAGGGCGTGCGAGCCCAGCGACGCGCGCGCGCCAAGATCCCTTGGGCCGGCATCGGGTGTCGCAAAGGCCGCTCGCCACGTCGCGCGAGACCCTTACGAACTTCGCGTTGCGCGGTCAGCAGTCCGCCGCGCATCCAGCCGAGGTTCGCGGCCGCGAACTCGCGCTCGACCGCGAGCAGTTCGCCGGCGACCGTCGCCGCCTTGTGACCGGCCAGCACTTCGTGCACGGCCCAGCGTGCGAGCTCGAGATCCGCGTCGTGCTCCAGGATCAACCACGCACGTCCTTGGGCCAGACGGCTCGCGCGCATGATCGCCGTGCCGCGCGGGACGTCTTGAAAGGACTGCAGCTCGGGGATCCGGTTGGACAACAAGCTCAACACCGACAAGGTGTTGTCCCGTGAGCGCTCGTCCATCGCCAGGATCTCGAAGCGTCCGGCCACGCCGCCGTGCTTGGCGTCGAGGGTGCGTCCCATCTGGGCGAGGCCCTTGACCAGGCGCGCGACGTAGGGCTCCGCATCCGAGAGCCGCAAGATGACGCTCAATTCGATCCGCACGACGAGGGGCCCCGTGCACCCGGGGCAGCATCCGAGTGTGCACGATCCCAAGCGCGAGATCTCGTCCGGGCCGGGGCAAATCCCGCCAATTCGACGCGCGCTTGCGGCGCAGGGGCGTACGCGCGCAAGAGCAGGGGAGCCGAAGTGGGCCCGAAGTCGGGCAAATTAATGTGCAAGACCCAAAGCGGGCGGCCGATATCTGAGCCAGACAACGAGGCACCGGCGCTCTTGCCAAGGCCTCACACCCGCGCCAAGAATGCGCAAAGGACGAGAAGAAACATGGCTGGAGGAGTCAACAAGGTCATTTTGATCGGCAATCTCGGGCGAGATCCCGAGATGCGTTACACGAAGGGCGGACAGCCGGTGTGCCGGCTCTCGCTCGCCACGACCCGTTCGTGGACCAACAAGCAAAGCGGCGAACGCCAAGAAGAGACCGAGTGGCACCGTGTCACGGTCTGGGGCAAACAAGCCGAGCATTGCAACAACTACCTGTCGAAAGGTCGCAGCTGCTACGTCGAGGGACGTCTCAAGACCAGTAGCTACGAGCAAGACGGCATCAAGAAGTACTCGACCGAGATCATCGCCGACACGGTGCAGTTCCTCGGCGGTCGCGGCGAAGGCGGCGGCGGCGGAGGTGGCGGCGGCGGCGGCGGTGGTCGTGGCGGCTACGGCGGCGGCGGCGGCGGCGGTGGTGGAGGCGGAGGCGGCGGCTACGGCGGCGGTCCCGAGCCTTACGACCCCGGCGACTTCGGTCCGCCTCCCGGGGACGACGACATTCCCTTTTGATCGATCACGCCACGGGGGACCCGACGGTCCCTCGTGGTCGTGAGTCTGTGGCGCGCACATGTTCGTTCTGCGTCAGGTTCAGTCCGGCGACGTCGAGGCGGTGCTCCGTCTCGCGCGGCTGCTCAACACGCTCAACTTGCCACCGGAGCGCGACTTCATCGCGCGTCTGGTCGACGATGCGGTCCGCGCCTTCGAAGGCGGGAGCGACGAGGACGCGCGTGCGAGCTTCGATCCGACGCGGCGCTTTTTGTTCGTGCTCGAAAGCCCCGAAGGCGAGGTCGTCGGGAGCTCGATGATCTTCGCGCAGCACGGCACCCCGGACGAGCCGCACGTATTTTTTGAGGTCGACGAAGAAGAGCGCTTCGCTCGCATGCAGGTGGGCGATCAGACCCGCGAGGTGCACATGGAGCATCAGCTCTTGCGCCTCGGCATGACCTACCGCGGGCCGACCGAGGTCGGCGGGCTGGTCTTGGATCCGGCCTTTCGCGGTCACCCTCACAAGCTCGGGCGCCTGCTGTCCCTCGCGCGCTTTTTGTACATTGCGCGGCACCGGACTTGGTTTCGAGACCGGGTACTGGCCGAGCTCTTGCCGCCCCTGTACGCGGGGGCCGACGGCAACACCCGCTCGCCTTTGTGGGATGTGCTCGGGGCGAACTTCACCGGCTTGACCTACGCCGAGGCCGACGCGCTGAGTCGCGACGACAAGGGCTTCATCTGGCAGCTCTTTCCCCAGACTCCGATCCACACGACCTTGCTGCCCCCGCGGGTGCGCGAGATCGTGGGTCGGGTGGGCGACGCCTCGCGCGGTGCCCAACGCTTGCTCGAGTCGATCGGCTTCGCGGACTCGGGGCGCGTGGATCCCTTCGACGGGGGTCCGCACTTCGAAGCCGAGGTCGAAGAGCTCAGCTTGGTCCGCGAGCTGCGGCCCTTTCGACCCGAGGTGGCCGAGCTCGGGCCCGAGGTCCTCGGCGCCGTGGTGTGTAGCGAAGGGGAGGGGGGCTTTCGGGCCGTGTGGACGGCCGTCGCCCCCACGCCGGGGGACTTCGACGAGGGCGGCCACCTACGCTCGGTTCGCTTACGGGCGAACGCCATCGCGGCCCTCGGCGATCCCGAGCGCGTGTGGCTGGCCTTGCGTCCCGAGCTACGCGAGCGCGAGGTGCCCTGGCGCCTCTCGGGCGGCTAGTGCCCTGGCGCCTCTCGGGCGGCGACGCGACTCAGAGCCCGCCGATCTCGGCGTCGACGCACACGCCGACGTCTTCGCAGTTGTCGGTCGCGCCTTGGCTGTCCCAGCAGCCGAAGACGATGTTGGTGCAGGTCATGCCCTTGGTCGCCTCGCAGGCCACGGCACAGGTCGCGACGTCTTGGTTTTGACCGACGCAGCTCTCCGACGCGGAGCAGGCCGAGTCGGAGCACTTGTCGGCGATGTTCTGGCACGCGGCCATGCAGTCGACGGTGGTGGGATCGAAAGAGCAGTCGCTGCCGCACTCCATGGTCGCCACCATCGGGTCGTTGCAGGCGTTGTCGCCCGTGGTGCTGGTCGTGGTCGTCGTCGTGCTCTCGCTCTCGCTCTCGTCACCGTCGCCACCGTCGCAGGCCGAGGCCGAAAGGCCGAGCGCGAGGCAGACGAGGAGATCGAGGCGGAGCAGTTTCGGTCGGAGGGCCATGTCGAAAAAGTATCGGCGCGACGCTCGGCCGGAACAAATTCTCGACCCGTGCGAGCACTTGCACGCCGCGCGATCGCGCGGTCGAAGTTCGCGTGATCCTCGAAGGCGCGGCGACATCCACCCGAAGGTGCAAACGCAGACGGACCTCCCCACCGCGACGGCGGCCTTTCGTGGCCCGCATGCCCAGCCCAGCGAGGCCTCACCCGATGTCGCGCAGATCTTGGCCGCGCGTTTCGTGCGCGACCCCTGCGTGCCGCCCCTACACGCCATCAGAGGCGAGGGGGCGTGCCTGCACTTCGCCGGCGGCCTCGAGATGATCGACGCGAGCGGGGGCCCCATGGTGGTGGGGATCGGTCACGGCCGGCGCGAGCTGGCCGAGGTCGCCTACGCGCAACTCGAACGCCTCGGCTACGTGATGCCCTACTTCTCTTGCGACGCTCGCTTGCGTTTGATCGAGCGACTGCGCCGCTGGTTACCCGCGGATATGGGTCGCATCTTTTTGACGAGCGGGGGGTCCGAGGCGCTGGAAGCCGCGATCAAGACCGCGCGACAGATCCACATCGCGCGTGGACAACCAGAGCGCCGCATCGTGATCGGCCGCGAGCTCTCCTATCACGGCAGCACGACCGGCGTGCTGGCGGCCAGCGACGCGCGGCCCTTCAAGGCCTCGGTCCAAGGCGTCGTGCCCGACTGGCCCAAGGCGCCGCTCCCTCGCGTGCACCCCACCGCCTTGGGTCCAGCCCGCGCCGACGAAGGCTTGGCGGCCGCCGAAGCGCTCGAGACCCTCCTCGTCGCCGTGGGACCGACGCGGGTCTCGGCCTTCATCGCCGAACCGATCGGCGGCGCCATGTCGGCCGTCACCATTCCGCCGGCGGGCTACTACGAACGGATCCGAGAGATCTGCGATCGCCACGGGGTGCTCTTCATCGCCGACGAGGTCGTCACGGGCTTTGGCCGCTGCGGTCGCGCCTTCGCGCACGAGCACTGGAAGGCGCAGCCGGACATGATCGCCTTCGCCAAGGGCATGTCCAGCGGCTACGCGCCGATCGGGGGGCTGGCCGTGCGCGAGAGCTTGATGGAGCGGCTCGAGGCGGCGGGGGAGCAGCCGGACACGCGCTTTACTTTTTCGGGGCATCCCTTGGCCTGCGCCTTGGCCGAGCGCGTGCTGGAGATCCTCGAGCGCGAAGCGCTGGTCGCACGCGCAGCCGGCCTCGAGTCCAAGCTCCGTGCCGGCCTCGAGCCTTTGCGTCGCCACCCGATCGTCCACGACGTGCGCGGGCGAGGGGCCCTGTTCGCCGTGCAGCTCGGCGCACCCGAAGGCGGCAACCTCCCGGTCGAGGCGAAGGCGACGATGCAGTTGCTCTCGCGCATGGCCATGCGCGGGGTCTTGGCGTGGCCAGCCTACGCGCAAGACGCCGCCGGCCGGGGAGACGCGATCATCATCTCTCCGCCCTTCGTGATCGACGATGCGCAGCTCGAGCGCGTGTTTGCGGCGGTCGACGCCTCGCTCGAGGAACTGTCGACGCAGCTCTCGGCCTAGCGCTTCGGTCTAAAGGGCCGGTCCAGCGCGTCGGCTAGGGAAGGCGCGTGCAGTAGCCGACGTCTTCGTAGCCCGGTGGAGTCGGCAGGTGCGAGTAGTAGGGGCTACAGACCTCGCCTTCGGCCGCGCCGGGGCACTCGTTGGGCCCATCGAGCTGGCACAGCTGCGCGCAACAGTTTTGCGAGCCGTCGCAAGTCGTGCCGATGATCGGCAAAGGTGCACACACGCCGCCCGGGTCGCAGGTGTTGGCGTACTGGCAGGGGGTGCCGTGGGGCCCCGCGCCGCCGCTCGCCGAGTGCGCGCACACCCAGCCGCCGTCCGCGAAGGGCACACACACGAGGTCACCGTCGCAGGGCCGGTCCCAGGGGTGGCAGTCGTTCACGCACACGGCCGGTGTCCCGTGACTCGAAAGCAGGCAGTCGGTGGCCAGCGGGCACCACGGCGAGAGCCGCGATCCGCTGCAGTGCGCGAGGCAGGTGCCCTGGCGGCTCTCGTCGTCGACCGAGTGGCACCAGCTCCCGCGCTCGCAGTCGTCGAGGCCGCTGGCCAGGTGCTCGCCGAAGACCTCGCAGGGATCTCCGGGCAGGCCTTCGCCCATGATCGGAACGCAGTGAAAGCCGTCGAGCACCAAGTCGTCGCCGCTGGCCGAGGGCGCGCACTTGTGGCCCTGCGGGCACTGCGGATCCCACACGTTGCAGGCCGGCCGCGCCGGATCGCTGTCGAGACGGATGAAGCCCCCGGTGCCTTGCAGATCGTCACCGCTGTCGCCGGCCTCGCCTTCGAGCTCGGCCTCGTCGCCGGGGCCGCTCGCCGGATCGGCGCACGCGGCCAGCGTCGACAACGCGGCGAGCCAAAGCGCCGAGGCGAGCCGAGGGCCCAACACCCCCTCAGCCTAGCAAATGCCGATCGGGCTCAGCTCGCTTCGCCGGTGGCGGGGGCCGCAGCGCCTTGCTTTGGCGTGTCGGCGCCGCTTGCCGCATGCGCCGCCTGCTCGCCGCTCGCGGCCTCGGCGTGGCCTCCACACGCACCCGGAGCACAGCCGCCGGGGGCACAGCTGCCTTCGGGGGTCTTGGCGCTGCCGCTCGCGGCGGGCAACGCTTCGACTTGCTTGTCGTCCTCGGGCGTCGCGGACTTTCCGCTCGCTGCGTCGGGGGCCGCGGCCTCGGGGGTCGCGGCCTCGGCTTTGGGATCTGCGTCGGACGGACCCGCGTCGGGTGCCTTCGCCTCGTCGTCACAAGCACCGAGGCCGAGCAAGGCGACGGTCGCCGCGAGCTGCTTGAGGTCCATGCGTCCATGATAGGCCGCGCCATCGGCGGGGGGTGCGGCAGCTCGACGCGGAGAGTGTCGCGTTCCTGCAACAGGTTTGGCCCCATGATCTCGCAGACTTGCGTCCCATCACGGGTCCAGATCACACCTCGGCCCTCAATCCGGCGGCGAGGCCACGGAAGGGGCGCGACTTCCCTTAGCTTCGGCCCGTGTCGAACTCTGCCGCCAACAAACCGGGCCCCGAGCTGACCGTCCTGCAAAAGGGGAAGCGCAAGCCCGCGCGACGCGAACGCGTGCGCGAGGTCGGCATGTCCGGCAACAACTGGTTCGCCGTCGAGCTCGACTCGGCCGTCGGACGCGGGGAGGTCAAAGAGGTCATCTTTTGGGGGACCTCGATCGCCGTCTTCCGCGGCGAAGACGGGGTCGTGCGAGCCGTCGAGAACCGCTGCGCGCACCGCCAGCTGCGCTTGAGCGAAGGCGCGGTCGAGGGCAACGAGCTGATGTGCACCTATCACGGCTGGTCCTACGACGGGAACGGCGACTGCACCCACATCAGTCACGAGCTCGGCATGGGCCGCAAGAAGATGCCCAAGATCTGCATCCGCAGCTTCCCCGTCCGCATCAAGTACGGCTTCATCTGGCTCTTCCCCGGCGACCCGGCCAAGGCCGACGCGACGCCGCTGCCCAAGATCCCGCAGCTCGACCAAGCCGAGGCCTGGGCCTTCACGCCGATCGATCTCACGATCGAGGCGCACTTCTCGATGATCGTCGAGAACGTCTGCGACTTCAATCACGAGTACCTGCACCGCGACCTGCGTCCCTTCTCGAAGCCCAAGCTTCAGGGCTGGTCACGCGAGGGCGACACCATCCACATCGACTACGAGACGAAGGTCGGCGGCAAGGGGGTCGAGTGGTTCACGGAGCGCGGCGGCAAGGGCCTCGACTACATGAAGCTCTGGTACCAGTACCCCTATCAAGGCTCGGACACGAAGGGGAAGTACCTGCACTGGTTGTTCATGCTGCCCATCGACGAGAAGACGACGCGCTGCTTTTTCGTGTTCTTGTTCGGGCCCCTCGAGCTGCCGGGCGTTCGCCTGCACATCCCCCACCGCCTGCGTGGGCCGGTGCTCGCCATCGCCAATCGCTTTTACATCAAGCCCTTGTTGGCCCAAGACAAGTGGGCCCTCGAAGAAGAGCAGCGCGCCCACGAGCGGCACAAGGGCATGCCGAGCTACGAGCTCAACCCGATCGTGCGCGAGTTCCAAAAGCTCACCATCGAAAAGTGGGAGGACTACGTCGAAAGCGAGCGTGAGCGCGTCTTTGGGCACGGCAACGCCCACACCCGCGTGATCGAGCTGGGGGCCGGCCTGCGGCGCGACGAGCTCGAGCGCGACGCGGCCGACCACGCCGAGCGCGTGAGCTTGGAGGTGCTGGCGTGAGTCGCTCTTCCGCACGCAAGGCCATCCCGGCCGAGCCGGGTACCAACTTCATCACCGGGGGCTCCGGCCACCTCGGCGCCAACTTGATCCGCAGCTTGCTCGCGCGCGGAGAGTCCGTACGCGCGCTGTACCGCCGGGGCAGCGACAACCGGGCCATCGAGGGGCTGCCCATCGAGCGCGTCGAGGCGGATCTGAACGACCCCGTCGCGCTGCGCGAGGCCATGGAGGGCTGCAAGCGCGTCTACCACTGCGCGGCCTTCGTCAGCATTCGCAACCGCGACAAGCGACGCTTGTTCGAGGTCAACGTGCTCGGCACGCGAAACGTGCTCGAGGCGGCCGAGGCCGTGGGCGTCTCCAAGACCGTCCACTGCTCGAGCTTCGGCGCCATCGGGCAAAACCCCGAAGGCGAGAGCAACGAGAAGTGGATCATCGATCCCTTCGAAGTCGGCATGGACTACGAGCGGGCCAAGGCCTTCGCCGAACAAGAGGTCCTGCGCGCGGTCGTGCGGGGCCACAACGCGACCATCGTGAACCCCAGCGGCATCATCGGCCCTTGGGACTACAAGCCCTCGATGGTCGGCAAGACGATGATCGACTTTTGCAACGGCAAGATGCGGGTCTACCTCGATGGGGCCTTCAACTTCGTGCCGGTCTACGACGTCGTGCAAGGGCACCTGCTGGCGATGGACCGCGGCGTGGCCGGGGAGCGCTACCTCTTGTCGGGGCAGCACGCCACGCTCGCCGAGATCTTGGGCTGGTGGTCGACCTGGACCGGCAAGCGCATGCCGCGAAAGCTCCCCAACTCGGCCATCGAATTGGTGGCGGGCGTCAAAGACTTCGTCGAGTCGCGCTGGTTCCCCGACCGGATCCCTCGCTTCACCCGCAACTCGATCCGTTTGTTGCGCTCGAACAAGCGGGCGACCAACGCCCGCGCCCGCGCCGAGCTGGGCCTCGAGCCCACACCGATCGAAGATGCCTTCCGCGCGCAGATGCAGTGGTTCATCGACCACGGCTTCGTCGAAAGGCCGCGCGATTGGGTGGAGTTCATCCACCCCGAGGCCCAGGCGATGGCCGCCGCGGCCGAGTAGGGGCGCCCCCCTCGAGCTCGAGAAAACCGGCTCGAAAGGCCGGTTTTTTCGCGTTCTGAGCCCTTTGTTGATTTGTGGTTGACATGACCACAAATTAACCCAAACTGGCGTGGAGATGCCCAGCGACCCAGTCGACCTGCTTCGCACCGACGCCTACAAGTTCTCGATGGCCCAAGCGGGCTACCCCCTGCGGCGCGAGACCTTCTACCTGAGCTTTCGACGCGGCGGCTGGCAGTACCAACCCTTCGAGCTCGAAGCCGAAGTGCGCGCCATGTTGCCCCGCCTCGGGGACGAGGCGGCCGCCGCGGCCGCCGACTTCGGTGCGCGCCACGGCTACGGAGCCTCGGACGCGATGCTGCGCGCGCTCGAAGGCGAGCTCGAGATTCTGGCTGTGCCGGCGGGGACTTGGGTGGCGCCGCGCGAGCCGATCTTGACGATCAGCGGACCGAGCTTCTTGCTCAGCTGGCTCGAGCCCACTTTGTTGCGCCTGCACCACGGCATGCAGCTCGCCACCGAGCTCTTGTACGGACGCCTCGAAGCTCCCATGGCGCGGGTGGTCGGGGACGCGCACCGCGAGCTCGTCGAGCGGGTGTGTGCCGCCGTCGAGCATGCGCCCTTGGAGATCGTCGACGAGAGCGCCGAGTACCGCGCGCAAGTGGACGCCCGTGCACGAGAGCTCGTCGACTTGCTCGGAGATCCCGGGCGGATCTTCGAGGTCGGCATGCGGGCCGCGGTGACCGAAGAGCAGCACGCCATCGCCTTGACCGCCTTGGCCGAGGCCGGCATCACCATGAGCTCGAACCTGGCGCAGGCGCGCGCTTTGGGCCTGCGTCCCGTCGGCACGATGGGTCACGAGCACGTGCAGCGCTGGGGGGCCGATCTCGCGGCCTTTCGCGCCATGCGAGACATGCGGATCGGGCAACCCAGCTACCTGCTCGACACCTTCGACACCATCCGCTCGGGGATCCCCAAGGCCATCGCGGTGATGCGCGAGCAGCCCCACGCGTGCTCGATCCGCTACGACTCGGGCGACAAGTTCGCGCAGTACCTCTACGCCCACGGCGAGTTTCGCCGCGCCGCGCTCGAGCCGGTGCACGTCTTGGAAGACGGACTCACCGCGGCCATGACGGCCAAGTTCGAGCAGCTGCGAGAGTTCACCGGTTTGCCGCCGGCGCGCCAGCTCTACGGCTACGGTGGTCACTTCGTGGCGCGCACGGCGAGCAATCCGCTGACCCGCGACCGGGTCGCCGCGGTCTACAAGCTCAGCCAAAGCTCGGGCGAGCCGCGCATGAAGTTCGGCAACGAGGCCGGGATCGGCAAGCGCAGCGTCCCCGGCTGCCCGGTCACTTGGCGTCGACTTCGCGGCCAGGGCCCGCGCTCGATCATCGCCCAGGCCAACGAGCCCGTGCCCGAGGACTACATCTGCTTGCAGACGCACCCCGAAGCGCGCGAGCGCCTGCGCCTGGTCAAAGCCGAGGTGGGGCTGACCCCGCCCGAGCCCGGCGAAGTGCCGCATCGTCTCTCGGCCGCGACCCAAAGCTGGGTCGACGCCCTCGAGCAGGGGCGCCACGCCCAGATCTGAAGCGCGGCGCCCAGCTTCCGACTCCAACTCCGACCCCCGAGCCCCCCAACCCACACAGGAGACAGCATGCCCGTCCTCGATCCCGAAGGCCTCATCCGTGAACGCGTCGACGCCCTGAAGCACGCCCACCACGACGCCGGCCTCGCCCGCGCGCAGCTCGACGTCTCGGGCGGCATCGACAGCGCCACCATGCTGGCCTTGTTGGTACGCGCGCTCGGGCCCGACTCGATCACCGCCGT
This sequence comes from Polyangia bacterium, assembly GCA_030431075.1. Taxonomy (GTDB): domain Bacteria; phylum Myxococcota_A; class Polyangia; order Nannocystales; family Nannocystaceae; genus JAUIJR01. Next base: position 16,885 of record JAUIJR010000039.1, read on the forward strand.
CTACAGCTCGATCCACTCGTCGACCGCCTCGGCGCAACGGGCCCGCGAGGTGGCCGAGCACTTCGGGGTGGGCCTCGTCGAGCTGGATCTCAGCGCGAGCTTCGACGCGCTGCTCGCCCAGCTGCGCGCCGGTCTCGAGGCGGCCGGGCATCCCCTCGCCGAGATCGACGCGAGGATGGCCAGCGACGGCACGGTGTTGGGATCGATCCGCTCGTGTCTACGCGCCCCGGTCGGTCGCGGACTCAACCGCATGACGGGCGGCGGCCTGCGCCACGGCACGGGCAACGAGTGCGAAGATCGTTGGCTGCGCTTTTACCAGAAGGGGGGCGACGGCGAGGTCGACTCGAACCCGCTGGCCATGCTCAGCAAAGGCGAGGTCTACCAGCTCGCCTTGGCCCTGGGCGTACCCCTCTCGATCATCGAGGCGACGCCGACGCCGGATCTGCAGGCGGTGGGCGAGCGGCACAACGACGAAGATGAGCTGCGCGCAGCCTCGGGTGGCGTGCCGTGGACCTACAGCCGCATCGACGCGCGAACGGGGGCCTACCGCCGCGTCGGCAGCATCGAGCGACTCAGTCGGACTTTGGATCTGACGCCGGGGGTCGCCGACCTGCTCTTCGGCGAGGCGGACCCCTTCGCAGATCCGGATCAGGCCGCGCAGCTGATGCGCTTGTCGGCGCAGACCTTCCCCGATCACGACGAGGCCCGACGGCGCGAGTTCTTGCTATCGGCGCGTCGCTGGGAGGCGCTCACGCGACACAAGCTCAACCCGAACTGTCCGAGCTACGGCACGCGGACCGCCCTGCGCGCGGCGGGCCTGATCACCGACACCCTGCCCGAGCTCGGCGAGATCCATGCGCGCGAGGAGAGCTGAGCCATGAGCGAGAACAACGACGAACGCAGCATCATCTTGGTCGACGTCGACACCCAGTTCGACTTTGTCGAGCCCGACGGTGCGCTTTTCGTGCCGGCGCCGGCCGGAACCCGCGAGGCCATCGAGGCCCGCTTGCGCGCGGCGATGCAGCGTGGCGAGCCCATCGTCGGCTCCGTCGACAGCCACAGCTGGGACGCGTGGGAGTTCGCCGACAACGGCGGCCCTTTTCCGGCCCACTGCGTCAAAGGCCGTCGCGGCTGGTTGCGGATCTTCGAGGCCTTGCCGCCGCGCACCCGCTTCGTGCCGATGCAGGTGGCGGACGAGGGTCTGCGCAACTTGGTGGGCGAGTCGGTCGAGGGGGAGGGCCCCCGGCGCCTCGATGCGGCCGCGCTCGCGGCCGAAGCCCGCGACGGCGTGGGCATCTACTTCGAAAAGGAGGTCTACTCGCTGTTCTCGAACCCGGCGGCCGAGCGGGTGCTCGCGGCCTTGGTCGAGTCCCTCGGCGGGGTCGATGCCGTCTGCTTCGAGGTCATCGGCTACTGCACCGGGGGCTACTGCGTCGACGCGGCCGTCGAGGGCCTGCGCGCGCGTGGCTACGCGGTGCGGGTGCTCGAAGCGGCCAGCGCAGCCATCGGCGGTCCCGAGGGGGTCGCCCGCTCTCGTGCGGCGCTCGAGGCGATGGGTGCGCAGTGGGTCGGAAGTGGGGAGAAGGCATGAGTGGGGGGTATCGCTACCGCTGGCCGCGGCCCTCTTTGGCCGTCGACGTCGTCGCCCTCGCCTTGCGCGAGGGGGCCTTGCAGCTGCTGACGATCCGTCGTGGCGCGCCACCTTTTCGTGGGTGCTGGGCCTTGCCCGGCGGTTTCGTGCAGGTGAGCGACGAGGGCGAGCAAGGCGAGGACCTCGAGCGCGCCGCGGCTCGCGAGCTCGCCGAGGAGACCGGCTTCGACGTCGAGACGAGCGGCGTCTACCTCGAGCAGCTCTACACCTTTGGCGCCCCGGGTCGGGACCCGCGCGGGCGGGTGATCAGCGTGGTCTACCTCGCCTTGGTCCCCGCCGACGTGCCCCTCGAAGCACGCGCCGGTGACGACGCTGCGCACGCGGCCTGGCGAGCTTTGGACGAGGTCTTGGATGAAGGCGCCGAGGCCCTCGCCTTCGACCACGCGCAGATCATCGACATGGCGCGTGAGCGCCTGCGCGGCAAGGTCGACTGGGTGCCCGAGGTCGCGGCTGGCTTGGCCCCGCAGCCCTTTACGCGCCCGGATCTGCAAGCCGCCCACGAGGCGATCAAAGGCCAGGCCTTGGATCGCTCGAACTTCGCCAAGCGCTTTCGTCGTTGGCTCGACGAGGGGCGCTTCGAGCCCGTCGAAGGGACGCAAAACCGCGGCGGCGCGGGTCGTCCAGCCCAGCTCTATCAGGTGGCCGAGTCGTCGCTCGCGCGCGCCCAGTCCGGGGCCTGACCGACGATCTCGACGGTCTCGCCGCTGCGCGGATGGTCGAAGCGCAAGCGCAGCGCGTGCAGCCGCAAGCCGGCGTCGCCCTCGTCTTCGCCGTAGCGTGCGTCCCCCACGATCGGATGCCCCAGGTGCGAGATGTGGGCGCGGATCTGGTGGGTGCGCCCGGTCTCGAGCTTGGCTTCGAGCAAGGCGCGTGGACCCTCGCGTCGCTCGAGACAGCGAAAGTGCGTACGGGCAAAGGCGGCTTTGGGATCGCCCGGCTCGGCGACCTTCACCGTGCGCGCACCGAGGCGCAAGCCGGCGTCGACGGTGAAGGCGTCTTCGCGCGGATGGCCGTGGACCTCGAGCCGGTACTCGCGCGAGATCGTGTGCTCTTTGAACTGCTGGTGCAGGGACTTGTTGGCGACGTCGCGGATCGTGAACAAGACCAGGCCGCTCGCGCCGAGGTCGAGGCGATGCACCACGCCGACGTAGGGCCGCACCCGCCCCTCGGCCTCGAGCTGGCGTCGCAGCGCGCGGGCCAAAGTTCCGTGCGCACTTTGTTGGGTCTGGGCCACCGGCACCCCGACCGGCTTTTCGAGCACGACGAAGTCCTCGTCGCGGTGCACGAAGACCAGCTCGTCGAGGGGAAACTCTTCGATCGCGTCGGCCTCGGGGTAGACGGTGATCCGCTCGCCGGCCACGACGCGCACCATCGGCAAGCGGACGCGCAGCTTGTTCACGTAGACGCCGCCGGCTTTGACGATGGCCGCCGCACGCTCGCGATCGACCCCGGGCAGGCGCCGCGCCAGCAGGATCTGAAGGGTCTGCCCCTCTTCTTGGGGGATGACGCGAAAGCGCCGGAACTTGCGGTTCTCGTTGCCCATGCGCGCAGTTCAGCTCGAGCTCTCGGCGCTGGCGACATTGGGATTCGCGGCGCGGATCTGCGAGGCCACGTCGCGCAGGTCGCTCGCGTCGAGCACGGTCACCCGTCCACAAAAGTTGCAGCGCACCTCGGTCGTCTCTTGCTCGCGGGCGAGGGCTTCGAGGTCCTCGGCGCCCAGGGTGCTGACCACCCGACGGGCGTTCTCGGGGCCGCAGGGGCAGTCGAAGCGCAAGCTGTGCTCGTGCACCACGCGGTAGCCCGTCTCGCCGACGGCGGCGTGGGCGAGCTCGGCGTGGGTCACCCGACGCAGGTCGAGGGCTTCGAGTCGCCCGTCGCGCAGGCGCTCGCGCGCGGCGTCGACCTCGGCCGGATCACTGCCCGGGAAAGTCTGCACCAACACACCGGCCGCACCGACGACGCTGCCGTCGGGCTCGATCTGCACCACGCAGCGCAGGGTCGAGGGCAGCTGCTCGCTCTCGCTGAGGTAGGCCTCGAGGTCCTCGTCGAGCTCGCCGCTGACCAGCTCGACCGTGCCTTGGTAGGGGCGGGCCAAGCCGAGGTCACGGGTGACCGTCAAAAATCCGCTCTCGCCGACGAAGGGGCCGATCGACACGCGCCCGGCCTCGACCGGGCGCCGGGCCAAGGCCTCGGGCAGGCGCGCTTGCAAGGCCGCGCGGCCGCGGCCGTCGCCGTGGGTGTCGACGATCACCGTGCCCACCGGGCCCTCGCCGCGCAGCTGCACGCGCATGCGCTCGTGCTCGTTCTTGGCGACGGTGGCCATGAGGTAGCCGGCCACCATGGCGCGCCCGAGCACCACCGCCTCGAGGCCGTCGATCTCGCAGCGCTCGCACAGCTCGCGCAGGGGCTCGGCGCACTCGACGGTGACGATCCGCAGGGTGTCGTCGCCGTTGACGCAGCGGCGCAAAGAGCCGAGGCGCTCCGGCTCGTCCGCGTCGGCCGCCTCGTGCGCAGGGCGGGAGGGTTTGGATTCGTCGGCGCTCACCTTGGACCCTTCAATCTAGCCGAGGCACGCACGCGTGTCTTCACTGACTTCGGACCGTGGTCAAGGCGACGCGGGCCTCGAAGATCTTGCCTTCGCGCTGGACCTGCACCACGACCTCTTCTCCCGGCTTGCGGCTGTCGAGGGCGGTGAAGAGGTCGTCGAAGCTGAGGGTCGGCTTGCCGTCGATCGCCACGATGACGTCGCCGAGCAAGGTGCCGTAGCGCCCCCGCCGCAGACCCCGCAGGCCGGCCCGGGCCGCGGGCGTTCCGGTGGGGACCGACTCGATCACCACGCCTTGGATACCGTTCTTGCGCGCGATCTCGTCGGCGACCACGTTGACCCCCAAGCCGGCGCGCAAGCTGCTGCCGTGCTTCAAGATCTGGGGGATGACGCGCGCCACGGTGGCGACGGGGACCGCGAAACCGATCCCGGCCGACTGCCCGGAGCCCGAGTAGATCATCGTGTTCACGCCGATCAGCTCGCCGCGCGAGTTGAGCAGCGGGCCCCCGGAGTTGCCCGGATTGATCGAGGCGTCGGTCTGGATCATGTCGCGGATCGTGACCCGCCCAAAGCCGAGCACCTCGCGACCGAGCGCCGAGATGACGCCGGTGGTCAAGGTGTGGTCGAGGCCGAAGGGGTTGCCGATGGCGAGGGTTTTTTGACCGACCT
>JAUIJR010000486.1 GCA_030431075.1 Polyangia bacterium
TACGTGCATACCCCTGGTGTACCGCGGCGGCGCGAATCGATCACGCGCCGCGCACCCCGCCCGCTCGACCCGGGCCTGCGTCTAGGCCGAAGACCTAGGTGTTCGCGGCCACGGCCGCGAGGACTTGCTCGCCGAGGCGGTCGATGTCGGCCGGTTGCAGGTGCAAGCGCAAGCGCATGTCACAGGTCCGCTGGAGCAGGTCTTTCGTGTACGCGCACTCGTGCTCGTGATCGAAGAAGGTCCAGTTCCAAAAACAGCGGGCGTTGGCGCCGGTGAATACACCGACTTTGATGCCCTCTTCGGCCAGCTGGTCGATCGTCGCTTGAATCTGTGGGGCGGTCATGCCCACGAACTCCCACTGGATGGAGTCGGCGGCGGGACGCAGCTTGTCGGTGAACTTGGGCATGCGGATGTTCTTCGAGGTGGCGAAGATGTCCGCGAGGCGCTGGTAGTTGCCGTTGAAGTGCTCGACGCGGGCGTCGACCTGGGTCAGCTGCGGCGTCAAAGCCGAGGCTGAGAGGTTCGACATGCGGAAGTTGTAGGCGGGCAGCGAGTTGACCATCGCCATCAGCTTTTCGCCTTGGCCCTCGGTCCAAAAGTGCTTCTTCCAGTTCTGCTCGTAGCAGCCCGCGTAGAGCATCGCCTTGAAGGCCATGTCCTCGTCGTCGGTGACCATGACCCCGCCTTCGCCGCCGTCGATCATCTTGTAGGACTGGGCGCTGAAGGAGGCCGCCACCCCAAAGGTGCCGGTCTGCTGGCCGTCGAAGAGCACGCCCAAGGCGTGGGCGGCGTCCTCGAGCAAGATGATGCCGTGGCGATCGCAGATCTCCTTGACCTTGTGAAGGTCCGGGGCGCGGCCGCGCATGTACGAAAGCATCAAGAACTTGGTCTCGGGCGTGATCTTGCGCTCGAAGTCCTCGAGGTCCATCACGTAGTTCTCGTCGACATCGACGAGGACCGGGGTCGCGCCGCCGTGGACGACGGAGCTCGGCACCGCGATGAAGGTGAACGCGGGCATCAGGACCTTGTCCCCGGGCTTCATTCCGGCGCACAAGAGCGAGACGAAGAGGGCCGAGCTGCACGAGTTCATGGCGACCGCGTACTTGGTGCCCACGGTCTCGGCGAAGTGCCGCTCGAGGACCGAGGTCGCACTTTGGTCGGCGGTGTCGCAGTCGTAGCGGAACAGGCGGGCTTCTTTGAGGGTGTCGACGACGGACTGGATGACGGCGTCATCGATCATGCGCATAGCGGTCATGCAAGCGATCTCTCTTCGTATCTCTGGTTAGGTCGAGTGCCCCGATTCCCGGGGCCTTTCGCCGGACTGTAGCACGCAGCCTCCGGCGAGCCGCCTCCTTTGGCGCCGCGTGGAGCGGCCTTCTCGCGCCTTCCACGGTGCAAATGGCCGGGTCGGATCCCTTCTGCTCCGGCCGATTCTCAGAGGGGCGCTGGCGCGCTTGTGCCAGCGTTGCGCCGCCCCGGACGCTCATGGAGCTTTGCCCTGGTCGTGGTAGGCCTCGAGTACGATACTTGCGCGACCGTCGCACTTCGGCGGTGGCAGTTGGGGCAGAAACAATGAAGCGTGCGTTTACTACTTGGGCTCTCCTCACCGGCATCGGCGGTCTCGTCGCCTGCGGCAGCGACGGGGGAGGCAACACCGCACCGGACTCGGATTCGGGCCTGTCGGTCACCTTCACCGATGAGGGGGAGTCCAGCGCCTCCGCCTCCAGCGAAGCGAGCACCGGGACGAAGCTCGACCTTTCGGGCACCGACAGCGGCGGCACGATGGACGAGGGCGGCCAAGAGGGCGGGGACGACTGCAATGGCTACACGCCCCCGAACCCGGACGGCCAACTCACGGGCACCGTCTACGCACCGAACCTCGAGATCCCCATCAGCGGGGCCTTGGTCTACCTGACCGACGAGGATCCCGAGCCGGTCCCCGAGTACGTCTACTGCGCGACCTGTGTCTCATTGGCCTGTGGCCAAAACCACACCTTCTCGGCCGCAGACGGCAGCTTCGTGCTCCCGACCAATGCCGGGCCGGGCCAAAAGCTCGTCGTTCAAAAGGGCCAGTTCATGCACGTCACCGAGATCGACGTGGCCGCTGGAAACAACGTCGTCGCGGCGGTCGACAGCTCGCTGCCCGGCGAGTGGAACCCGGCCGCGGGCCACTACATCCCGAAGATCGCGGTCATGCAGACCTCGAACGACGAGATCTACAACGTGCTGGCGAAGATCGGTCTGGCCGACGTCGACAGCTCGGGCGCCTACATCTCGGGCACCGAGCAGTTCGACATCTACACCAGCAGCCAAGGGGGCACCGAGGTGCTCGACAACCCGGCGCGCCTCGACGACTACCACATCGTCTTCATCCCCTGCATGTCCCAAGGTGGGCTCGGAGCGCCGAGTCAGCAGCGCCTCACGAACATTCGAGACTGGGTCGACAAGGGCGGCAAGTGGTACGTGACCGACTGGGCCAACGAGTACCTCTACCAGACCTTCCCGAACTACCAGACCCTGCATGGCCAGTCGGTCGGCGACCCGGACCTGGGCTACTACGACACGACGGGCTTCGTCGACGATCCCAACTTGCTCGCGTGGCTTCAGGCCTTGCCCGCCAACCTCAAAGACATCGGCGGCGGCTACCCGAACCTCTTGAGCCTACCGAGCATCGAACTCGAGGACAATTGGTCGGGCATCGACTCGACGCCGCCGGTCATCGTCCAAGACGACATGGGCATGGACGTCGACGTCGGCCACCACGCCTGGGTTCGAGGCCCTTGCAACGCCTGCAGTCCGGCCGGCACCGACCGTCCGATGACCGTCAGCGGCCAGTACGGCTGCGGTCGCATGATGTTCAGCACCTATCACACCAACGAGACGGCCCACTCTGGGCTCACCCCGCAAGAGTTAGTGCTCATGTACATCATCCTCGAGATCGGCGTGTGCTTCGACGAGCCGCCGCCGCCGCCTCCGCCCATCGACTGAGTCCTCGACGGCGGCCACCCGAGAGCTCGGCATCGACATCGCCGGGCTCTCGTGTACCCTCCGCGCTCCGATGACGCGGGGAAGCGGGGACGCGATTGCACGCTTTGGTGGGGCCAGCTTGGCCCCGCTCGCGGCCTCGCGTCGCGTCGCCGAAGGGATCTTTCGCGGCGAGCGCCTGGAAGTCGTCGGCGCGAACGGGGCGGCGCGTGGCTTGTTCTTGGCGCGGGCCCTCGAGGTCGCGGGGCCGGGGGCGCCGCTGGTCTTCGTCGGGGCCGACGACGCCATGGTGCGGGGCGCGGCGATGGACCTCGCCTTCTTCGCGGGCTTGGACCGGCGAGCCTTCGCCCGGGGCAGTCGCTCGGGGGAAGGCGCGGTGGTCATCGTGCCGGAGATCGAGGTGAGCCCCTGGGCGGACGTCGCCGCCAACCCCCGCGAAGTAGGGGCTCGACTCGCGGCCCTGGGTCGCCTCGCGGATCCCCAGACGCGGATCATCTTCGTCTCCGTGCGCGCACTGATGCGGCGCGTCGTCCCGCCCGAGGCCTTCGCCGCGCACACGCACAACTGGGCGATCGGCGACGCCCTCGATCGCGAGGAGATGCTCTCGACGCTGGTGGCGGCCGGCTACCGACGGGTCGACATCGTCGAGGACGTGGGGACCTTCGCCGTGCGCGGCGACGTGCTCGACCTCTTCGCGCCGGGCCATATGCACCCGGCGCGTCTCGAGTTTTTTGGAGATGAGCTCGAGGGCATCCGCGCCTTCGACCCGGATACGCAGCGCTCCTTGCGAGCGCTCGAGTCGCTGCGCGTGCTGCCGGTGCGCGAGACCATCCGTACCGCCGATCGAGACTTGCGCACCGAGGCCCTGGCCTTGGCCGATGCCCTCGAGGTGCCGAGCCAAGAGTCGCGGCGCGTC
>JAUIJR010000487.1 GCA_030431075.1 Polyangia bacterium
CGTTGATGAAGAACTGGGAGCTGCCGCTGTTGGGTCCGGCGTTGGCCATGGACAAGGTGCCGCGGTCGTTCGAGATCTTCTGATCGGCGGGGTGCTCGTCGGGGATCTTGCCGTGCGGCGAGCTGCCGGTGCCGGCGCGCGGGCTTTGGGGGTCGCGGCTGTGCGGGCAGCCGAACTGCGCCATGAAGTTCGGGATCACGCGGTGAAAGTGCAGGCCATCGTAAAAGCCCTCGTTCACCAGCTTGATGAAGTTGCCGGCGGTGACGGGCATCTCCTCGAGAAGAATCTCGGCGGAGAAGGTGCCCATGGAGGTCTCGAAGTTCGCGGTCGGGTTGGCCATCGTGGCGACTGGCCTATCGCACTTGCGAGCGCCGCTCAAGCGGAGGGGCAGGCGTGGATGACCGGCGCCCCAAGGGTGCGCAAAGGCCCTTCAGAGGCTGTCTGCGCTTTTTCGGGCGCGGCGTGAATTGTTGCGACCCCGCCGCGCACTACCCCTTCGAATCCCGAAGAGGACCCCATGAAGACCCGCTCGTTCAAACTCGCCGCCCTCCTGCTCCCCCTCAGCTTCGCCGCGGCCCTCACGGGCTGCGACGCGCCTTCGAGCGACGCCCCGTGCCAGGTGGTGGAGCCGCAGATCGGCCACGCGCTGGCGATGGAGATGTTGGAGCTGGTCGACCTCGACGAAGATCAGGACGTCGCCGACTACCACATCTACGCCCCCGAACCCGAGGGCCTGGACCTGACGGCGCCGGGCTGCGGAATGCCGGAGCCCGGCCCCTACGACACCGATTGCGGCGTGTGCGTTTGCTTGGGCAGCGCCGGAATCGTCTGCATCGACTACCAGTGCGGCGCCGGCACGGGCCCCGAGCCCGACGTGGACCAGGCCTCGGACGCGTTCACGCCGGGCCCGGCCCGCTGTGAAGGCGGTGAACTGGTCGGCCACGACTGGATGGTGGAATGCAACGTCTGCACCTGCCTTCCCGATGGAACGACCGTCTGCACGATCGTCGGCTGTCAGCAGCCCTGAGCGCGATCGCGGATCTCGAAGTCCTCGCTCCCCGATTGACGGTCGCTCCCGTAGGCGCGACCCTCGACGGGTGAGCGAGGACTTTGCGTTGCTCGAGGCCTGGCGCGGCGGCGACCAAAAGTCCGGCGCCGAGCTCTTCGAGCGACACTACGACGCGGTGGCCCGCTTTTTTCGCAACAAGTCGGGCGACGACTTCGAGGACCTGGTGCAGCAGACCTTCTTGGCCTGTGTCGAGGCCAAGGAGCGCTTCGAAGGCCGCTCCAGCTTTCGCACCTACTTGTTCGGCGTCGCACACAATGTGGTGCGTGGTCACTACCGGGGCAAAAAGCGCGAGCGCGAGCGCTTCGAACCCGGCACCCACAGCGTGCACGACCTCGCCCCCCGCGCGACCACCCTCATGGCCCGACGGGCCGAAGAGGAGCTGACCTTGCAGGCCCTGCGTCGCTTGGCCCTCGACGACCAGGTGATCTTGGAGCTCTACTTTTGGGAGTCGCTGCGCGCGATCGACATCGCCGAGGCGCTCGACATGCCCGAAGGCACGGTGCGCACGCGGATCCGTCGGGCTCGCATCAAGCTCGAGGAGCTGGTGGCCGAGCTCTCCGAAGATCCCCAGCAGATGGAGCGGACCGTCAGCGGCCTCGAAGACTGGGTCCGCGACATCCGCCAGCGCATGGGCGGGCTCACCCCGGCTTCGACCCACTAGCGGGCAGCGCCTCGAGCAGCTCGCGCGTGGCCTTCACTTCGTCCGCTTGCCCCTCGGCCTCGCCAAAGGCCGCGATGGCCTCGGAGTAGCGTGCGCGCGCCTCTTGTACGCGACCTACGGCCACGAGGGCCGAGGCGTGCGCGCGCGCGAGCACGCCGCGTTCCACCGGCGGCACCGAGGTCAGCGCGGCCCTCCCCTGCCGGACCAACTCGAAGTGCGCCAGCGCCTCGGTCGGCTGCCCCGCCTCGGTCAATGCCTCGCCCAAGTTGGCACGCGCGGTGAGGCGATCCTCGACCGGCGCCTCTCCAAGCTCGAGCAAGCGCAGCGCCTCGCGGTAGTCGGCGACCGCGCCCGCCGCGTCACCACGGAAGAAGCGGGCCGTCCCCCGCGCCGTCCACAGCTGAGACGCCATCGTGGGATCGAAGCCCGGCGCACGATCGAAGGCGGCCATCCCTTGCTGCGCGGCCTCGGCCATGGCGTCGAGGTCGCCCTCGGCCTGTGCCACACCCGCTTCGAAAATCGAAAGCCGGACGGCCTCGCGCGGCCCGTGGTCAGGGTCACGCTCGAAGGCCGCGCGAAGCTCGGAAATCTCCTCGCGTAAGCCCTCAACGCGCCCGAGCTCGATGCGCGGCGCAAGGCTGGCTCGTCGGGCCACCAGGGTCAATGGGTGGGTCGGCCCCAGGCTTTCCGTGTAGCTTTGACGCGCGGCGTCGAAGTAGCGAAGAGCGTCCTCGAAATGCCCCGCCCGGTAGAGGACCCCGGCGAGGCGGTACTCCGCCGCTCCCTGACTTCGTCGCCCGCCCGCGCGTCCTTCGACCTGGGCAAGCAGCTCGCGCGCCTCGGCCTCGGCGCGCGGCCAGTCCTGCTCGAGCTCGGCGATGGCCATGGAGGCCAGTTGCAGATCCCGGCGCACGGCGTCGCTGCGGCCCAGGCGATCGGCCAGCGATTCGACGCGACGCGCCGCCGCCTTGGCCAGCGCGGGGTCCTCCAGGCCCTGATGCGCGACACGGGTCAAGCCCCGCCAGGCGTCCAGCGCCTCGGCATCGTTGCCCGAGGCTTCGGCGAGATCGATCGCCGCTTCGAAGTGCGTACGTGCCTCTCGTGGTGCATCGCTCGCGGCCGCCAGCTCGCCGCGAAGCCGCGAAGCCCGCGCCAAGGAGCGCCGGTCGGCGTGGCGCTCGGCCTCCGCGCTGGCCTCGACCAGGCTCGCCTCGGCCGCGCCCCAATCCCCGAGCCCCGTTTGGATGGATGCTCGATCGAGTTGCGTCTCGACGCGGGCCATGGCTTCGCCGGTCGCACCGACGGGGAGCGCCAACGCGTCGAGACAGGCGGCCGACTCCGTGAGCCGCTCGATCTGCGCATCCGCCCCCGCGATGGCCCGTAGGCTCGGGGCCGAAAGTTCGCTGAGCAGCTCCGACACACTCCTTCGATGTCGTTCGAAACAGCGACTGCGTGCGTCCAAGCGCTCGGCCGACTGTTCGCCCCGCTCGTAGGTCGCGCGGCAACTGTCGGCCTGGGCCTCGTCGATGCGCAAGGCGAGCGCGTCGAGTCCCGCGAGGGTTCCGCCCGCTGCCGCCTCGGCGTAGTCGACCCCCGTCTGCGCGTAGCCGCGACGCAAGGCCTGTCGAGCCCCATCGTCGACGAGCTCTCTCGCGCTCGAAGCGAGACCACAGTCCGGCGTGGTCGCGCCGCCGAAGCTCCACATCGCCCCTGCGAGCAAGAGCGAGGAGGCCAGGCCAATCGTTGCCCAGCGCGCCACCCGTGGCTCGAGAGAGGCGTCGAGCTCGTCGAGGAGCGCGCCGAGGCTCGGCCAACGCCCTGCGGGGTCGCGGGCCAAGCCACGCTCGATCGCTGCCCGAACGCGGCGCGGAAGCCCGCCCCCCTCCGGCCACTCGATGGGTCCCGGCTGCAACAAAGCAACCCGAAGCTCACTGACCGAGCGACCCGGGAAGGGGCGCCGCCCGGTCAAGGCCTCGAAGGCGACGATGCAAAAGCTGAACTGATCGCTGGCCGCGTCGACCGGGTCTCCGCAGATCTGTTCTGGTGACATGTAGGCGGGGGTTCCCATCACGGTGCCGGTGCTGGTCAGCCCGAGGGCCGAGGGAGCGAGGGCCAAGCCCGCGCCCTCGTCGGTGGGCTTCGTCGCCTCTCGTGTCCCCCACGACGC
>JAUIJR010000040.1 GCA_030431075.1 Polyangia bacterium
CGACCAGTGCTCCAACACCTGCGTCCTCGCCACCTGTGGCGACGGCGTCGTGCAGACCGCCGCCGGCGAAGAGTGCGACGACCAGAACACCGACACCACCGACGACTGCATCAGCTGCCGCAACGCCTTTTGCGGCGATGGCTACACCTGGGGTGTCGACTGCACGGGCCCCGAGTGTGAGACCTGCGACGACGCCAACAGCAACGACAACGACGCGTGCCCGACCAGCTGTCAGGACGCGACTTGTGGCGACGGATTCACCTGGTCGGCGGACTGCACCGGCCCCGAGTGCGAGAGCTGCGACGATGGCAACGCCTCCAACGCCGACGGCTGTCTCGACACCTGTGAGCCCGCCGGCTGCGGCGACGGCTACCAGTGGACCGTCAGCTGCTCGGGCCCCGAGTGCGAGCAGTGCGACACCGGAACCAACAACGGCGTCACCAACGTCAGCGACTGCAAGTCCGACTGCACCAGCACCACCTGCGGCGACGGCTTCGACGGTCTCACCGAAGCCTGTGACGACGGGGCCTTGACGGGGACCGCGGCCTCCGACTGCACGGGCTCATGCGCCGTGACCACCTGCGGCGACGGCTTCAACGGCCTGAGCGAGCAGTGCGACGACGGCAACACCTTCGAGTGGGACAACTGCAACGGATGCAGCAACCAGACGAGCTTTTGCTGGGACATCAGCGCGATGAACTGTCCGACGGGTCGCACTCAGTGGTGCAACGACGTGCTCATCGACCCCTACTCCGGGACGCACGCCATTCGGGCCTGCGAGGCCTGCTTCGGCACGAACGCCGGTTGTGACGACTTCCAAGACGCGGGTGGTAGCTGCGCCGGAGACGAGGGGGCGTTGCCCGTCACCTTGTGGAACGCAGCGGGTGGCTACGGCTGCGGAGGTTCTGGCCAGGGCATCTACAACTTCTTCCACAACATCGACTGCGGCAACACCTGTGGCGCATCGCGTGTTTGCGGCAGCGGCGGCTCTCAGAACACCACCTGGTGTAACGGCAACTGATCCACCCCGACTCCGTCGCCTCAGCCATCGACTGCCCCATGCGTCTTCATCGCCTTCTTTTCATCCTCCCCCTGACCACCCTTCCGCTCGCCTGCACGGGCGGAGGGAGCGGCGACGAGGAGACGAGCGAGAGTTCCTCCGCCTCCTCGGAAGCTTCGAGCGACTCGAGTGATTCATCGAGCGACAGCTCGAGCTCGACGAGCACGGGCGATGGAGACGGAGATGGCGATGGCGACGGCGACGGCGACGGCGACGGCTGCGCCCCGGGCTCCGAGGGCTGTGCGTGCGCCACCGGCAACACCTGCGCCACCGGCCTGAGCTGCGTCGACGACGTCTGCGAGATGCCCAGCTGCGGCAACGGGATCACCGAGGGCGACGAGGAATGCGACAATGGCTCCGCCAACGCCGACACCGCCGTGTGCAAGTCCGACTGCACCGACCAGATCTGCGGCGATGGCTTCGTCGGCCCGGCCGAGGGCTGCGACGACCAAAACACGGACCCCTCGGACGGCTGTGACATGTGCGTGGCTGCCGACTGCGGGGACGGGGTCATCCAAAGCGGCGAAGACTGCGATGACCAGAACCAAAACCAAAACGACGCCTGCTTGAACAGCTGCCGCTTCAACACCTGCGGAGACGGCCAGCTGCTCAACGTCGGCTGCGTCGGCGACGACTGCGAAGAGTGCGACGAAGGCACCGACAACGGCGGCGGCAACGCCTGCCGCACCGACTGCACCGTCACCACCTGCGGCGACAGCTACACGGGGGGCACCGAACAGTGCGACGACGGCAACCAGGTCGACGACGACGTGTGCACCAACAGCTGCACCCTCGCCGCTTGCGGCGACGGTATCGTTCAGACGGCCTCGGGCGAGGAGTGCGACGACCAAAACAGCAACGACAACGACGCCTGCGTCGGCTGCAAGGACGCGACTTGCGGTGACGGTGCGACCTGGACCATGGGCTGCACCGGCGACGAATGTGAGACCTGTGACGACGCCAACAGCGACGATTCGGACGCATGCCCGACCAGCTGTCAGCCGGCCAGCTGTGGCGACGGCTTCATGTGGACGACCGACTGCACCGGACCCGAGTGCGAGTCCTGCGACGATGGCGACGACATCGACGACAACGCTTGCCCGAACACCTGCATCGAGCCGGTCTGCGGAAACGGTGAGACCGAAGGGCCCGAGACCTGTGACGAGGGCAGCGCCAACAACGGCGTCCCGGATGCGGGCGAGTGCGCCACCGGCTGCGTGGCCAACACCTGCGGGGACGGCTACGACTCGGCCTCCGAGGCCTGCGACGACGGCGACAACGACGACGGCAACGCCTGTACGAACTCCTGCACGGTGGCGACCTGCGGCGACGGCGTCACCCGCACGGATCTCCCGGACTTCCACCCGGACTACGAGGAGTGCGACGACGGCAACGGCGTCGACGGCGACGGCTGCAGCAGCGACTGTGAGGTCGAGAACAACTGTTCGCCCTTCGTCGGGTTCAGCTGCCCGACCGGGGCGACCGAGGTCTGCAGCGTCGACACCATCGAGTGCGATCAAGAAGACCCCTTTGGCGGTCAGACCCAAGACCAGGCCTTCGCCGCGTGCGAGGTCTGCTACGGCGAGGGCGCGTGCGAGAGCGTGAGCGGCGGGGACTGCGGCCTACTCGGCGGACAAGCCTATCGCCCGATCGAGGACAGCTGTGGCCCGGGCGACGTGGTGACCTGCTTCAAGTACTCCGGATCCGGCTGCGAAGTCGGCGAGGCCTACGACGACTGCGGCGGCCCGGCCGGCACTTGGTGCGACAACGGCCTGGCCTGCTCCTCTACTACTCCTTCGATCTGAACTGGCGATGCGAACTCGAATCTCACTGACAGTGTCCTTGCTCGCGCTTTTGGGCGCGGGAGCGTGTACCGACGGTTCTTCCACGGAGAGCGAGAGCAGCGGCACCGAAGAAGGTGAAAGCGAATCGGAGACCGGAGAGAGCGAGGGCGGCGTTTGCACCGACGGGACCGAGAGCTGCCCCTGCGACGCCGGCGAGTTTTGCGACGCCGGACTCGTCTGCTTGTCGGGGACCTGTGTGGTGCCGCCGGTGGCCGACTGTGGCGACGGCATCTTGGGCCAAGGCGAAGAGTGCGACAACGGACCGCTCAACTCGAACGCCGGGGTATGCAAGGCCGATTGCACCTTGCAAGCTTGTGGCGACGGGGCGCTCGGGCCCGGCGAAGAGTGCGACGACGGCAACCAGTCCAACGCCGACAACTGCACGGCCTCCTGCACACGCCCCGTGTGTGGCAACGGCGTCGTCGAAGGCGCCGAGGCCTGCGACGACGGAAACCAGATCGACACCGACGCCTGCCCTCGCAACTGCCAACCCGCCAGTTGTGGCGATGGTTTCCTCGAGGCCGGCTCGAGCGAAGTTTGCGACGACGGCAACAACGACGCCGACGACGGCTGCTCGCCCACCTGCACGCTCGAAGCCTTTTGCGGCGACGGCAACCAGATCGACGGCGAGTGGTGTTGGTTCTCTCCGCTCACCTTGCTCGCGGGCCAGGCCCCACTCGCGCTGGGCCTCGGCGAGTTCACCGGTGACGGGCTGATCGACGCCGCCGTGCTCAACGGCGACGACGAGAACTTCGTCCTGGCGCTGGGCAACGGCGCCGGCGTGTTGGCCATGAAATCCCCCGAAGACACCGGCGCGGCGGCCCCCGTGGCGATGGCCGTCGGTGACTTCGACGCCGACGACCTCGAGGATGTCGCCTTCGCCCATCCCGGGACCGGCACCATCACCATCGCGTGGGGCAATGCCCTGCCGGCACCTCCCGGCAGCTTGGAGACGCCGCAAAGCTACACGCAGGTCGCCTTCGCCGGCGCGAACCACCTGGCCGCCGTGGACCTGGATCCCTCCTTGACCGGCGGGCTGCCCCAACACGAGCTGCTCATCGGCACTGCCGACGGCGTCGCGCTCATCGTCTTTACCCCGAACCTGGGGCCCGCCGACCGCAACGCGCCCATCGTCTCCTCCCTGAGTTTGGGGGCCGACGACTGGGCCGTGGGCGAAGCCGACTTCAACAGCGACGGCATCGGCACGGCCCTCGCCGTCGGACGCAGCTCCGGCATGCTCCATCGCATCGTCTATCAACCCTCCCCGCGCAGCCTCGCCAGCAGCGGAAATCCGAGCCCCCTGCTGCTCTCAGGTATCGCCGGCCCGACCGCGATCGCCAGCGGGCGGCTCGACGGCGACGAAGCCGAGGACCTGGTCTTCGGCGCGTGGAGTCTGGCGTGCGACTACGCCACCGACCCGGAGGTCTGCAACGACGAGTCGGTCGCCGTCACGCTGGCCAACTCGGCCGTCAACGACGTGAGCAACTCGGCGGGCGAAGTCACGAGCACCGCCCTCGTCGCGGGCCATGCCCCCAGCGCGATCGCCCTCGGCGACCTGGACGGAGACGGAGAGCTCGACCTCGCCGTCGCCAATCGATTCGACGACAGCATCTCCATCTACGCCGGGGACGGTGCCGGCGGGTTCACACCCGCGACCGAGCTCTCGGTTTCGGGGCACGAGGTCGTCGACCTCGCCTTGCACGACCTCGACGGCGATGGCCGCTTGGACATCCTCTCACTCGAAACCTACACGAACACCGTCAGCGTGTTCCTCTCGAACCCCTAGTTGGCCATGCGATCTTCGACCACGACCCTTTGTTTCGCCCTCGGTGGCCTCCTGCTCGCGGGCTGCACCGATGGCGGCAATGCCAGCGACGACACGAGCGGTGAGAGCTCGGGGACACAGACGGGCGAGAGCTCGGGGACGGAGAGCGGCGAGACGGGCGAGAGCGGCGAGACCGGCGGCCCGACTTGCTTCCCCGGCGCCGAGAGTTGTCCCTGCGGCGCCGGCAACATCTGCGACGCGGGCTTGGTCTGCCTCTCGTCCACCTGCGTGGACATCGAGGGCGACGCCGAGTGCGGCAACGGCAACATCGACCCCGACGAAGAGTGCGACCTGGGCATCTTCAACGCCGACGACAAGCTGTGCAAGTCCGACTGCACGCTCCAGGTCTGTGGCGACGGTTTCGTGGGACCCAGCGAGGCCTGTGACGACGCCAACGACGCCGACGCCGACGACTGCACCAACAGCTGCGCGCTGCCGACCTGCGGCGATGGCATCGTCCAGCCTCCCGAAGAGTGCGACGACACCAACGACGCGGATGACGACGACTGCCTGAGCACCTGTCTCGCCGCCCGCTGCGGGGACGGCGTCGTCCAAAGCGAGGTCGAAGAGTGCGACGACGGCAACGCGATCGACGGCGACGGCTGCGAGTCGACCTGCGTCTACACCGTGGCCGTCACCTGCGGCAACGACGACAGCGACCCCGGCGAGCTCTGCTTCGAGCAGACCCAGCTCCTCGCGGGTAAAGGTCCCGGCAAGGCCGTGCTCATCGACCTCGACGGCGACGATCTGCTCGACATCGTCGTGCCCCACGACGACAGCGACGACCTTTGGATCTGGCGCGGCGAGGGCGGTGGGAGCTTCGCCGACCCGGTCGTCCTTCCCGTCGGGGGCGACGCCCCGGTCGCGGCCGCTGTCCTCGACTTCGACGGCGACGGAAACCTCGACATCGTGACCGCCAACGCGGGGAGCGACGACATCTCGGTGCTCTTCGGCACCTCGACCTTCGGGGTCTTCGAAGCGCCGCTCAACGACGCCCTGCCCGCCGGCTCGCCCGCCGACGTCATCGCGGCCAACCTCGATGGTGACGCGAGCGGAGACTTCGTGGTCTCGACCTCGGACCCCAATGGCAGCGACGCCACCTTCGTGACCTTCTTTTTCGGCAGCGGTAGCCGAACCCCGCCATGGACCGGGGTCAATCGCAACGAGATCCAGGTCATGGGCAACGGCCGCCCCTACAGCCTCGCGTGGGGCGACCCCACGAACAACGACAAGCGCTACCTGCTCGCAGCCGACACCCAAGGCAGCCGCATCCACGGGCTCGACGTGATCAACAAGACCCAGATCACCCAGTCGGCCGACGCCATCTTGCCCCTCGCCTTGGCCTCGCGGCCCCGCGGCATCGCCACCGGCGACCTCAACGGCGACGGCGCGGACGAGATCGTGGCCGCGCTGTGGAACCAGCAGGCCTGCGACTACGTCAGCGATCCCAACGCCTGCCCGTGGAACTCCATCGCGGTCTACTACGGCAACCCGGCCATCTTGCCGATCGTCGTCGGCAAGCAGGAGTACATCGTCCAAAAAGGCCCCTGGTCGCCCGCCGTCGCCGACCTCGACGGTGACGGAAGCTTGGACATCGCGGTGGCCAACGGTCACTCGGGCACCGTCAGCGGCCTCATCAACGACGGCGGCGGCATCTTCCCGAGCCAGCTCATCTACCACTTCGGCCCTTCGGCGGGAGAGGTCTACGTCACCGCCGCCGAGCTCAACGGCGACGGACAAGCCGACCTCGTGCTCAGTCGCGGCGCGAGCAACACCCTCTCGGTCCTTCTCAGCAACCCCTAGCCTGCCCCGCGCCCGCTTCCTTTAGGAGCCCATATGTCTCATCAACCGCACCGCCTTCGCTTCGCCGTCGCCTGTCTGTTCGCCGCCCAAAGCCTGTGGGTCACGGCCGGCTGCCGCGACGACTTCGTGCCCCCCGGCGCCGACGAAGAGGGCGAGACCGGCGAGACCAGCGGGGACGGCGACGGGGACGGCGACACCGTCGGGACCGAAGACGCCTACTACGACGACTACTGCTTGCTCGACGCCGACTGTGGCCCGACCAACCACTGCGAGCTCGGGGTCTGCGCTTCGGGCTGCAACGTGGTCGGCGTCGAATGTGACGATGGCTTGACCTGCAGCCCCCGAGGCCGCTGCGTCATCGACGTCAACCTCCCCGAGACGCTCCCCCTCCCCGCCGGTGAGGGCATGGACCTCGCCGCCTTGCGCACCCCGACCGAAGACGACGGCACGGCCCAAAACGTCCTCACGAACACCTCCGACCGCCCGCAACGCTGGCGCGTCAGTGTCGAGACCGAGGGCGTGAACTTCGAGCCGAGCATCCAGTCCCTCGCCCCCGGCGACAGCGCCGTGATCACCATCGAGATCGACGACGCGGTGATCCCCTTCGAGATCACGGCCGTGCCCGTGGTGGTGCACACCGGCGAGGGCACCTTGTCTTGGGTGGTCGACCTGCCCCGCGATCCCACCGGGCACTACACCGGCGTGCTCAGTTTCCAAGACGGAGCGCCTCGCGCCGAGTCGCGTCTCGGCTTGAACCTCGAGTTCGCCGAGACCGGCGAGATCACCGGTCAAAGCTTCGACGACGAGACCCTCGGCTGGCCGCGTGACGCGAGCATCAGCGGCCTTTGGGACCCGGCCACCCGCGAGGTCGAGATCGTGCTCTACGACATCATCCCGGCCGAGGCGATCGGCGTGGTCGATCCGCCGGCCAATCCCCTCGACCGCGAGATCGGGCGGCGCGTCATCATGCGCGGCACCGTCGACGAGAGCTTCAGCCAGATCTCGGGTGAGTTCGAAGAGCGCCTCAGCGGCCTCATGGACACGCTGACGATCGTCCGTGGCCCCTTCAACTTGACCCTCGACGGTCGCATGCGTGAAGCCTCGGCCACGGTGACCGACTTCGAGCCCCAAGGGCCGGTCTACGTGCCGACCTGGGAGTTCCCCCCGGACCTCGACAACGACGAGTGCACCGACCTCGGCGTCACCGATCGCTACGGCACCGACACCACCATCGTGGGCGGCGACGCCAGCGAGTGCACGGCCTGCGTCGGACTCGGCGCCACCTGCACCGTCGCCGCCGCCCAAGCTTGCGCCGACCTGCTCTTGGCCTCGGGCTCCAACCTCCCCACCGAGTCCGCCAGCGGTTCGATGCTTCAGCCGCCGGCCAGCACCGCCTGGGCCACCTGCGTAAACCCGGACGATCCCACCTACGCCGCCGACGGCACGACCTGCCTGGACCGCGAGGCGGTCCGCTGCGCGGGTGCTTTGTACCGTCACGCCCTCGCCCTCGACGGTGGCTCCAACGAGAGCTTGCTCGAGGGCTACCTCGAGCAAGTCCGCCACGAGTCGGAGATGGGCGCGGCCGTCGGCACGGAGATGCTGATCCAGGCGATGTTCGCCTACCAGGACGTCACCGGTGCCGCCGTGTGGCTGACCGAGCGCGACCGCCTGGTCGAGAGCCAAGCGCTGCTCGCCCGGCCCCTCGAGGCCATGTTCGCCCCCGGCTTCCACCACGTCTTGCAGGGCCTGGGCAAAGAGAAGATCCGCGACGAGCGCTTTGGCGCCGACCTCCAGCGCATGTTGGACATCGGCTCGCGCTCGGTCGAGACCACGGTCTCGCAGCTGCGTTTGCAGCAACGGACCGAGGCCGGGGACCCCGCGCAGATCCGCAAGCGCCTGTCCTACGCCAACGCCTGGGGGCACCTGCAAGGCGTGTTGATGCAGCAACTCGTCGACCGCTTCGAGGTCCCGCCGACCTACGCGCAGCTCGCCTTGGTCAGCGAGTCGAACAACCTGATGGCCTCGATGGTCTCCGAGCTCGGGAACGACAAGAACCCCTTCGGTTTTTCCCCCAGCTACGTGCCGCTCAAGCTCGCCACCACCGGAACCGGGGGCGCGCTGACCAGCAACTACGAGGTCATCCGCAGCGACGCGGACTTGCAGGTCGACTTTTACAAGTCGAAGCTCAGCGAGGCCGAGACCGCGCTGCAGGTCTTCGCGCAAAACGAGTACAACATCGTCAACCAGACGAACCAAGTCGTCTCGAACTACAACGAGCAGCTGATTCGCCTGTGCGGCCAAACCACGACCGGCGGCCCCAACACCGCCGCGTGCGGCATGGAGACCGGCGAAGTCCGCGAGCTGCTCATCGCCATCGAGATCGCCAAGGCGCGCATCGAGCAAGCCGAGACCGAGCTCGCCAACAACCAGCAGGCCGTGCTCAACGAGGCCGACCGGGTGCGTGAGCTGATCGCCAACGCCCAAGACCTGGAGATGTCCGTCGGCATGCTCAACGAGGACATCTTCAAGATCGAAGACGACCTCCAAAACGACATCTCGGTGGTCGAGGCCCAGGCCCTCGAAGCCGAGTGCGCCCACGGCTACAAGACGGCGGCCATCGAGACGGCCGTCATCGTGGCCGAGACGGCGGCCGAGGTGGCCGACGCGGCCGGCGAAGTGCCCCCCAACGTGAGCGGCGCGGTCGCGGCGGGCGTGGTCGGTGCCGTCTCCATCGGGGCCGAGTTCGGCAAGGCGGCCCTCGACTGCGACGAAGCCAAGCGCCAAGCCGGCTTCGAAGACGAGATCACCGATCTTCAAAACGCGGCGGACCGCGAGATCAAGATCATCAACCAGCAAGTCGACCTCGCGGTGCGGGCCAGCCAGATCAACGAGGAGGTCATCAACTCCAAGTACCTGGTCAAGAACATGCTGATGAGCAGCGTACGCCTCGCCCAAGAGGTCAAAGAAGCGGTGCTCGAAGCCCAGCTCGCGGCTGCGCGCCTCCAGACGGCGATCACCGAGGTCACGAGCTTGCTGGCCAGCCGAGACCGTGCGCTCTCCATCTTGGAGACGGACCCCAACAACCCCTTCACGAACGCCCGCTTCTTGCGCACGCGCCTCGAGCTCGGACGCCACCTGCAGCGCTGGCGGGACCTCGCCCTGCGCGCGAGCTACCGGGCCGGACGCGCGCTCGAGTACGAGCTGAACCGCGACGTGACCTTCATCGAGACGCAGCTGTACCCGGCGCGCGGCGACGGCGAAGTCGATGGCTTTTTGTTCTGCCTCGACGCGGCCTTCCAGCAGTACCAAGAGGACTTCTCGGACATCGGCTCGCAAGAGCTCGTGTCGGTGGTGAGCCTGCGCGACGAGGTCTTCGGCTTCAACAACACGCTGACCGACGCCGTCACCGGCGACCCGGTGACCCCGGCCGAGCAGTTCCGGGCCCTGGTGGTCCACCCCGACAACATCAACCGCAGCGGCTCCCTCGAGCTGACCTTCGCCCTGCCCGTCGCGGGCTCGACGATCTTCGCCCAGACCCAGTGCGACGACCGCATCGAAGCCATCGAGATCCGCTTGGTGGGTGAGAACCTGGGCGACGACGAGTTCGGCGCCCTGGTCTACCGAACGGGCACGAGTACGCTCAAACGCTGCGACTCGGCAAACCTCTCGATCGTGCAGTCGCTGGTGGACTACCAGCTCGACCCCGAAGTGGTCGGCATCCAAGGCGTGACCTCCGAGTGGGCCGAGGACGACAGCGGCAAGAGCTTCGGCTACGCGGGCTGGCCCTTCTCGGGCGACCAATGGACCCTCGAGGTCCCCAACGGCAACGTCGACCCCCGCAACGCCGACTTCGACTTCCGCGACATCGCCGACATCGAACTACGCGTCACCCACCGCGCCGGCACCGTCTCCAACAACGGCGACGGCTTCGTCCCCATCTGCGGCTGAGTTCAGCTGCGCTTCGCCAACCAAGCCCGCAGCTCGTTCACGGCGGCTTGCAGGTTCGGGTCGCCTCCGACCTCGCCCATCTCGGCGAGGCCGCGCAAGGCGGCTTCGAGGAGGACGCCGTGGACGAGGCCGACTTCGCCGGAGTCGTGGGTTTGGCCGGCTTGGCGGCGGGCCTCGACGATGCTTTGGAGCACCACCTCGCCGGCCGCGGTCAAGTTGAACTCGCGCCGCGGGGTCAGGGCTTGGGTGATGCGCGGCGAGCTCATGGGCGGTTCACTCCTGGCCCTCGCAGCATATCGCGTGAGGGATCGCGCGGTGCGCGGGGCGGCGCTGACGCCCGCTCGGGGACGGCGGCGCGGCGAATTTGGCGCGTAACACCCTTGGGCGAGACCCGTTGGCCCCGCGTGTCCGAGCCGGAGCTGACTGAACTTCGCAACTTCGTTCTCGTCGCGGAGTTCCGCAACTTCACCCGGGCCGCCCAGCGCGCGGGGCTTTCGACCCCCGCCGTCAGCAAGTCCATCAAGCGGCTGGAGACCAAGCTCGAGGCGCGCCTCTTCGAGCGGAGCTCGCGCCGGGTCGAACTGACC
This sequence comes from Polyangia bacterium, assembly GCA_030431075.1. GTDB lineage: Bacteria > Myxococcota_A > Polyangia > Nannocystales > Nannocystaceae > JAUIJR01. Next base: position 11,068 of record JAUIJR010000040.1, read on the forward strand.
TTGGCCGGACGGGTGCTCTTGGCCCACGCCGAGCGGGTACTCGATGCCCTCGAGGCCTTCAAATCGGCCTTGGATCAGCCCTCCTCGGCCCTGCGCCCCGAACTACGCCCCGAACTGGCGATTTCGCCCGAGGGCGTCGCGCCCCGCCCAGGCGCCGCCAAATGGCCCGCGGGGAGCCCTCTCGCCTCGCGGCGAAGCTGAGGTAAGGTAGGTCGCGCGCCGGCGGGCGCGAAGGACTTGCTGTGAAACGTCGTTCGTTGATGTCCCCTACCCTTTCCACTTTGGCTCTGACCTTGCCCCTCGTGCTCGCGCTCGGGTGTGGCGATGACTCCGGCGCCGACGCCGACGCCGATGGTGAGACCACCGGCTCCACGACCGGTGGAGATGCCGACTTCCCCCTTCACTCCTGTGAAGAGGTCGAGGGCAACTGCATCCAAGTCACGGCCGACGACGAAGAGGGGCTGCAAGTCGCGGCCAACTCCCTCGTCGACGGCGACACCTTGATCTTGGGCCTCGGCGTCTTCGAGCTCGACAACCAGGTCACCATCCGTGGCAACAACATCACCGTCTGGGGTCAGGGCAAAGGCACCGAGGGCTCCATGGACGAGGGCACCATCCTCGACTTCATGACCCAAGCCGCCCAGTCCAACGGTCTCGACGCCAAGGGCGACGGCTTCGCGGTCGCCGACTTGGCCGTCATCGACGCCAAGAAGGATGGCATCCGCATCGAGGACAGCGATGGCGTGACCATCCAGCGCGTGCGCGTCACCTGGCGCAACGAGAGCGACTCGACCAACGGTGCTTACGGCATCTACCCGGTCAAGGTCAGCCACGTCTTGATGGAGGACTCCGAGGCCTACAACACGGCCGACGCCGGCATCTACGTCGGGCAGTGCCGCCACGCCATCGTGCGCAACAACATCGCCAAGAAGAACGTCGCGGGCATCGAGATCGAGAACACCCAGTACGCCGACGTCTACGGCAACCTCGCCGAGGACAACACCGGCGGCCTCGTGGTCTTCGACCTGCCGGGCAACCCCGTCATCGGCCACGACATCAAGATCCACGACAACATGGTGATCGACAACAACCGGGCCAACTTCGCGCCCGGCGGCACCGTGCGCGAGATTCCGCCCGGTACCGGCACCTTCGCCATGGCCTCGCGCCGCGTCGAGATCTACGACAACACCTACGCCGACAACGGCACCATCGACATCGCCCTCATCAGCGGCTTGGCCATCGAGGCCGACCCGCAAGTCTGGGCCCTCGAGATGAGCGAGCTCGTCGGTGACCTGAACAACACCGACGTCGAAGAAAGCGGCACCCAGGTGTTCAACTACCGCACCGACGACATCTACGTGCACGACAACGAGCACTCGGGCTCGGGCCTCGACCCCACGCAGAGCACCGGTGACCAGCAGCTCGGCATCTTGCTCGCGCTGGTCTACGGCGGCGAAGAGGTCGACGAGATCGTCTACGACGCCATCGGCGAGAGCGCCTTCGACCCCACCGACACCGACGGCTCGGCCAACAGCAACGACAACCACATCTGCCTCATGGGCAACGCCGGCGCCACCTTCGCCGGCCTCGGGCTCGACCTTCTCTTGGACAGCACCAACCCCGCCGCCCTCGAGAGCCTCTACCGTCCCGCCTCGCCCTTCGCGCCCTTCGACTGCATGGGCTTCACGAACGGCGACCTGGTCGACCCCGAGATGGGCGGCTGATTCGAGCTCGAAGGTAAAGGGCACGGCATGAAACGCCTCAGCGGCCTCATGATCACCGCGGCCCTCGCTACGGCGGGGGCCTCGTGTGGCAGTCCCGACGAGACCCCCAAGTTTCAGGGGGTCGACCTCGCGGCGGATCCTCCGCAGCTCCTCAGCGAGATGAACCTGATGCGCTGGGAGGGCGACGCGGTGGTCTACGAGGAGAACGTCGAGCCCTACACGCTCGCGGTGCCCCTCTTTTCGGACTACGCGCTCAAAGATCGAGCGATCTTCATCCCCGAAGGCACGCAGATCGAGTTTGCGGACACCGAGGTCTTCGAGTTCCCCGTGGGTACGGTGATCTTGAAGTCCTTCATGTTCCCGGCCGACCTGCGCAGCCCCGAGGAGAACGTGGACATCATCGAGACCCGCGTTCTGGTCCGCTACGAGGACGGCTGGCAGGCCTTTCCCTACGTTTGGGATCCGGAGATCAACGACGCCGTCTTGCAGGTGCAAGGCGACGCCCGCCCGATCTCCTTTACGGACCTCGAGGGCAACATGCAAACGGCGAACTACCTGGTCCCGCAAAAGAACCAGTGCCGTGACTGCCACGAGCTCAAGGACCTCGACACGGACGTCAACTTCATCACGCCCATCGGGCCCAAGGCGCGGCACCTCAACCGCGACTCGGAGGTGCACGCGGGCGCGAACCAGCTGACCCACCTGGCCGACGCGGGCAAGCTCTCGGGTCTGCCGGCGATGGACCAAGTCGAAAAGGACTGGGACTTCCGCGAGCTCGACGAGACGCCCGTGGCGGAGATGGACCGCGAGACGCTGGTCAAAGCCTCGCGGGACTACCTCGACGTCAACTGCGCGCACTGCCACAACCCGGCCGGTGTGAACGGCATCTCGAGCCAGCTCTTTTTGAACTACGACAACACCGACGAGTTCCACCTCGGCTTGTGCAAAAAGCCGGGCTCGGCCGGCAAAGGCGGCGAGGGCCGTGACTACGACATCGTCCCCGGCGACGCCGAGGCCTCGATCCTCGTCTACCGCACCGAGACCCTCGACGTCGGCGCCATGATGCCGCTCATCGGCCGCAGCCTCACCCACGACCGCGGCATCGAGCTGCTGCGCGCGTGGATCGACGGCATGGATCCGGACGACTGTTCCGCGCCCATGCCCTGAGCGCGCCAACGCGGTTGGCATCTTGAAGGGCGCGTGCCAACTGGCCGCGCCCTTTTTCGTGCCTGCGCGGCCGAAAGGCCCTCTCGCCCCGGACCGCATCTTGCAAATTCGGACTGCAGTGCGCGCTCCCGTCGCCATCCTCTCCGCCATGCTGGCGCTGCCGGCGTGCCAGGACCCCACCTCGGATCTGGGCCCGGCGCAAAGCGTAGAGCTGGGGCGCGCGGTCTTCAGCTACGAGGGCCCGCGTCACTACGACATCTTGTTGGTCATCGACGACTCGGCCTCGATGGCCGATGAGCAGGAGACCTTGGCGCTGAACCTGGGCGCCTTCATCGACGTGTTGGAGTCCGAGGAAGTGAAGATGGACTACCGGGTCATGGTGGTTCGCACCAGCGGCTCCAACTGCCAGCTCGATGGCCAGACCGATGGCCAGACGGATGGGGGGCTCCCGGTCGCGGAGAGTTGTCGCGCGCGCCTCGAGGACTTTGTCGTGCCCGAGGGCCGAGAGGCCGGCGTGGCCGACTGGCGCGACGTCTGCCTCGAGAGCTGCGCGCACGAGACCCTCGACATCGTGCCGACCCTCGCCGGCCTCGAGGACACGGCCCGCCCGAGGCCGTGGCTCGAGCATCGGCGCGACACCGAAGGGGAAGGCGTCAACAGCCCGGTCCCTTTGGGAGAGGCGCTCACCTGCCTCGGCCTCGTCGGCGTCTCCGGCTGCGACTACGAGTCGCCCTTCGAGGCCATCGCGCGCGTGCTCGAGCAGGACAAGGTCCCCGGCTCCCCCACCTACGGTTTTCTTCGCGAGGACGCGCACTTTCTCGCGCTGGTGATCAGCGACGAAGATGACTGCAGCCTGCGCGACCCCTCGGTGCTCGACCCCGCGGGCGCGCGGGTGTTCTGGCCGCCGGGCACCCCGAGCGCCGAGACTCGAGCCCCCAGCGCGACTTGCTTTCGTGCGGGCAGCGGTTGCCGGGTCGAGGAGAATCGCTGGGTCTGCGAAGCCGTCGAACGCGCGGCCGACGGGGGTCCGGCCGGTCCGGGTTCAGGCGCAGCGCCGGTGCTTCATCCCGTCGATGAACTCGTGCAGAGCTTCGAGCGCCTGCGGCAATCCAAGCGCGACGCGGGCAACCACGAAGCCGCCGTGTTGCTCGGCCTGATCACCGGGGTCGATGAGCGAGGCATGGGCGCGTGGCCGCTTCCCGAGCCTGAGGACGCGGACTTCGTGGCCGAATTCGGCGTCGCGCCGGGCTGCCAAGCGATGCACGACGAGCAGCGCGCAGTGGGGATGTCCCCGCCGCGCCTACTCGCGCTGGCCGAGGCCCTCACACCCAACAACGCCTTTTCGAGCTGCAGCAACGACTACTCGCCGGCCTTGGAGGCCATCGCCGAGGCCATCCGGCCACAGCTTGCCCCCAACTGCTTCCCCCACACGGCGCGCCTGCACCCGGTCGGTAGCCAAGGGCGAAGCGCGGACTGCCTCGTCTTTGCCGAGGTCGAGGGTCTCGCCGAGGAGACGCGCGTGCCGGAGTGTGTGCGCGACGACGAGGGCGGGTACCAGCTCGATGAGGAGATGGGCGACTACACCCGCCCGCCCGAAGCGGAGGTCTGCTTCGTCGCGATCACCGATGCCAACGGCTCGATGACGCCCGATCCCTTCGACTCGATGTCGGTGGAGTGCGTGGACCAGGAGGGCAACCTCGAGTTCAAATTCGTCATGCGACCCGGCTCGCCGTGGCGCGGGCGCGACCGTCGCTACGAGGTCGTGTGCAGCGTGGATCCCGAGGCTCCCGCGCCCATGCCCTGAGCGCGCGGCACACCTTCGCCCCCATGCCCACACACGCGGCTGCCCCGCAGTTGTGGCGCGCCGCAACGAAGTTGTATCAACGATGCATGAAGCGCTTTGCTTACCTCGCCATCGTCGCTGTGTGTCTGCCCTCGGCCGGCTGTGGCGACGGCCCCGAAGAGGCGACGGCGGGCATCACGGTCTTCGAGGTGCGGGGGACCGTGCGGGCTTTCGGCAGCGACGCGCCCATCGGTGGGGTCGAGCTGTGCCCGATCGAGATCGAGGGCTACGACTGCGTGACCACCGGTGACGACGGGCGCTTCACCATCGACTTCCCGGCCGACTCGGACAGCTTCTTGAGCGCCGCGCACCCCGACTACCCGCCCCACCTCATGCACCTCAAGCCGGTCGGCGGACGCCCCTTCGAGCCGCTGATGGTCTCGCAGGCCCAGCTCGACGCCGCGATGAGCGAGGCTGGTGGCGCGGCCGACCCGGCACGCGGGCACCTGCTGGCGGTCTTCGACAACGGCGAGAACCGCCTCAACGGCGTCGCCCTCAGCAGCTCCAACGGCGACCACGGCGACCCCATCTACTACAACGGCCTCGGCGATCCCGACGCCGAAGCGACCGCCACCTCGGGGGCCGGCGCCGCCTTGCTCCCCAACCTGCGCGCCGACGAGGTCACCTCGATCTTCGGGAACCACCCCGAGCGCGAGTGCGCCGTCCCCTCTCGCAGCCAAAACTCCGACGGCGGCGTCCCCTTCTACTTCGAAGCCGGCACCGTCAGCGTCTCCGACACCTGGGAGTGCGAGCTCCCGAGCGGCGGCGGCGAGACCAGCGGCGGCTAGAGCGAGTTCAAAGGCCCGGTCGCCGACCGGTGGCGATGAGATTTTTTTTCGTCGGTGGTGCTCGTCGCTCGCCGAGCGGCGGGCTGGGGCGGCTGTAGTTGTACGCCTCGTAGGCGACGATCAAGTCCTGCGGGTTGCCGGTGATCTCGTGGTACCGCCACACACGGCGCTCGAACTCGGTGCGCATCGACTCGAAGTAGCCGTGGCGCATGCGGACCGAGTGGCTCACCCACTCTTGGGCCAACCAGGCCCCGTAGGCCTCGGGGATATCCGTGAGCGGGGCGCCCCCTCGATAGGGATCCACGACGCGACCGTCGATGGTCCTCGCCTCGACCACGAACAGGCCCTCCTCGGTGGGTGCCTCGGGCGCGAAGAGGGCCCAGTTTTGGGTGGTAAGGGTTGCCGCCGAAGCGTGGCTCAGCCACGCCGGAAGGTCGGGACGGCGATCGGGATCGACCACCGGCGCCGCCGTCAGGGCAGCCACCACGCAGATCGCCGCCCAACTCGCTACGAGCAACTCGCTACCGAGCGACAGCGAGCGACGCAGGCGCGGGTAATCGGAAGCCGCCTCCGGAGCCGCCGGGTCGGGCCTCGCCAAGGCCTCGGCCACACCTGGCCAACGGTGCAGCCGCCGGGACAACGCCAGCCAAAAGCGCTCGCTCGCCAGCAGCGGATAGGTCGAGATCATGATGATCGAGAAAAGGCCGACGTTGACGCCAAACCAGATCCCGGCGTGCAAGGCGACGAGACCGACCACGGCGATGCTACGGCAAAGCGAACGTCGCCAGGGCGAGAGCAAGAGCAAGGCGCCGCTGACTTCGATCACCAAGGTCGCGTGAGTCGCCAACCAAGTCAGCGTCGCCGGTAGATGGGTGCGGGCAAAGACGGCGGGCGCCCGCGCGATGGCGTCCTGCCAAAACAGATAGTGCACGGCCTCCCCCGCCCGCCAGGTCGTGCCGTCTTTGTGGAGCCCGTTGTAGAAGTAGATCAAGGCGATCTGCGCGACGATGCCGAGCGCTGCGATCGGTGACACCGATGACGAGCTACGCGCCATGCCCCGCCGCGCGTCGACCGACCAACGGGACTCCAGTGGCAAGAACAGGGCCCACACGCCCACGGTGCTCGTCACCAAGTCGAAGCCGTAGATGACCATGTGGTTGCGCGTGTGCACGCTCAGCACCGCCAAGAACATGAGGGGGTGCACCACCCGCGTGCGGTAGCCCGCGATGAAGGCCAGCACGAGCCCCATCGTGAGCAAGAAGAAGGCGTGGACGGCCGTCTCGCTCGAAAGGCCGAAGAGCGCCGACAGCTGCGGCGCGCCGGGCTTCGAGAACAAGGCATAGTGATTCGAGAGCCAACCTCCGTTGCTGTAGAACTCGCCGACGACCGGCCAGCGCACCAGAAGGTCGACGAGCAAGGTCGCGCCAAAGGTGATCCGAAAGGCGGCCAAAGAGCGGCCGTCGATGCGGCCCCAGCGACGAGGAGCTGACTCGCTCATGGCGCAGCTCCTTGCGTGGCGGCGAGGCCCGGGTTGTGGCTCTCGTACAGCGGGATCAGACGCCACGGCCCGGGGGTCGAGCCGCCGATCGGCGGGTTGTCCCGTACCAAGTTGTAGGCTCGGTAGGCAGCGATGGGCGCGCCGACCTTCGTGTAGGGATGCAGGTGGGCGCCCCAAACGAAGCCGTCGAGCGAAGGGCGGTGCACCATCCACTGGCCGTGACGGATCTGCCGCGTCCACGCGAAGGGAATGTGCGAGCGCCCCTCCCCGTAGCCGACGGGGATCTCACGCAAGGGAGCCTCTCCGGTGAGGGGATCGATGTGCTCGCCGTTCACGGTGACCGCATCGATGACGAACCATCCGTCGCTCTCGGGGGCGTCCGGCGCGAACAAGCCCCACCCCTGCGGCACCCCGATCGCATCCCACGGCACGCTCGCCCAAGTGGGGACGGCGAAACGTAGGGGCTCCGGCGTCCCGCCGTTGCGACCGACGATGCACAGGGTCGCCGACACGAAAAAGTAGGCCGCGACCGACTCCCGAATGCGCACTTCCCAGCGCCCGATCGCGTCGGCTCGTGGCTCGAAGGGCGCGGTGGGAGCCCCGAGCGAGCGTGAAAGCGAAGTCCATCCTCGGGTGGCGGCGAAGCGCGAGAGACGATCCCAACCGGAGGCCGTCACGAACACCAAGTAGACCGACCACATCGTCGCGGCGAAGTTGCCGACGTCCATCGTCAGCCAGATGCCGAAGTGAAGCAGACCGGCCCCCACGAGGACCGCCGCCAGCACCCAGCCCCGGCGCCAGGGGATCCATAGGCCAATCGCCGCCGCGAGCTCGACCCCGATGGTTCCGGCCGCCGACGCCTCGAGCGACCACGCGGGAAGGCCCCGCGCCCAAAGTCCCACCGGCCGGACGATCGAGTCCTGCCACAGCGAATGGTGGACCGCGGAGAGCTCTTCCCAAGTGCTGCCGGTCTTGTTGAGCGCGTTGTAGAGATAGATCGCCGAGAGCTGCAGTGTGAGTCCGAGCACGGCGACGGAGCTCACCGAGCTTCTGCTCGAGCGGGCGCGCAAAAGCGCGTCGACAGACCAGCGCTCGCCCACGGGCAGAAAGAGCAGCCACAGCATGAAGCAGTGCAGGATCAGGTCCCCGCCGTACATGGCCAAAGGCGCGCGCAGGTGGATCGAAACGGTGCACAGCCAGCTCGAGAAGAGCGCAAGTCGTGCGCGCCATCCGACCAAAAGTGAAAAGTACGCGAGCGCGCTGACTAAGAAAAAAGTGTTCGCATGCGCCTTGGTCGACAAACCAAACATCAAGGAGATGCGCGGTTTGGAATCAACAAAGAGGTCGAAGTGGTCGGGGAAGATGCCGGCGTTCGTATAGATGAGGTCGACGTGCGGCCAGCGAGCGAGCAGGTCGTAGAGCAAAACGATCGCGATGGCGATGCGCACCGCAGCGAGCGAACGCGTGTCGACTCGCGCAAGCGCGCCCCACTTCGAGTTCGGACCCTTCACAAAGCCCCGTACATGTGGCCTAACATGTCCCGGCTCGCCGTAGCAGCACAAGTTCCCATGACCCGCGCCAAGTTTGCCGTCCTCATCTCCTCTTTGTCGCTCGCCTCGTGTCTGGACAGCCCCGATGTGAGTTTGACCGCCGACGAATCCGGAACCGGAACCGACGACTCGGGCACTGCGTCCGGCGAGGCGGGAACCGACACGAGCACCTCGTCGACGAGCACCTCGACCACCACCTCGACCACCACCGGTGATGGTGATGGTGACGGCGATGGCGATGGTGATGGTGATGGTGATGGTGACGGTGACGGTGATGGTGACGGTGACGGCGACGGTGACGGTGATGGTGACGGCGACGGCGACGGCGACGGCGACGGCGACGGCGACGGCGACGGCGACGGCGACGGCGACGGCGACGGCGACAACAGCTGCACCGCAACGAGCGAGTGCAGCGGTGGTGAGTACTGTGCATCCGCCGCGGGCACGACGCTGACCTTCGAGTGTCAGACCTCCTGCGTCGCCAACGACGACACCGACTGGTGGTGCGCCGACGACGAGGCCTGCTGCGACGGCGCGGCGACGTGCAACGGAGCGACCGGCCTTTGCACCACCATGACGACGACCGGCGTCTCGATCCCGACCGGCATCTCCACCGGCACGCTGACTCCCATCGGCATTTCCACCGGAACGCTGACCCCCATCGGCATCTCCACACCGGTCGGCGTCTCCACCGGCGTCTCGATCCCGACCGGCATCTCCACCGGCACGCTGACACCCATCGGTATCTCCACACCGGTCGGCGTCTCCACCGGCGTCTCGATCCCCACCGGCGTCTCCACCGGCACGCTGACCCCCATCGGCATCTCCACACCGGTCGGCGTCTCCACCGGCGTCTCGATCCCGACCGGCGTCTCCACCGGCACGCTGACCCCCATCGGTATCTCCACACCGGTCGGCGTCTCCACCGGCGTCTCGATCCCGACCGGCGTCTCCACCGGCACGCTGACCCCCATCGGTATCTCCACACCGGTCGGCGTCTCCACCGGCGTCTCGATCCCGACCGGCATCTCCACCGGCACGCTGACCCCGATCGGCACGCTCACGCCGATCGGTATCTCCACCGGCGTCTCGATCCCGACTGGCTTCTCCACCGGCCTTTCGATCCCGACCGGCTTCAGCCCCAGCGAAGAGCCGGGGGACACCCTCAGCGCCAGCCCGGAGCAGAACGGCCACGTCTTCGAGAAGACTGGGTTCCGCGGTGCTCTCGACGCGTGGTTCGACCGCACCTTCGGCTCGGCGAAGAACCCCGAACTCGAGCAGCGCTGACTCGGGGCTTCGCCCACACAAAAGCCCGGCCCACTCGGCCGGGCTTTTTTGCGCCCTCGTGACTTCGATCGGCGCCGAAGAATTTCCGATCGCGGTTAGACCCGGAAGCTCGAGTTCACTATCATGTGCGAACACCGCCTCCGGTCGGAAGAATCATGAAACGTACGAAAGTTCTGCTCTTCTCGAGTGCCTTGTCCCTCGCCGCGTGTGCCGACGACGTCGGCCCGGGCACGACGGCCGACGACTCCGACTCCAGCAGCGAGTCCAGCTCTTCCACCGGTGAAGCTGGCAGCGACACGATGACCAGCTCCAGCTCCAGCTCCACGACGGAAAGCACTTCCGGCGACGGCGACGGTGACGGTGACGGTGACGGTGATGGTGATGGTGATGGTGATGGTGACGGCGACGGTGATGGTGATGGCGACGGTGATGGCGATGGCGACGGTGATGGTGATGGCGACGGTGATGGTGACGGCGACGGCGACGGCGACGGTGATGGCGACTGCGCCATGACCAGTGAGTGCGACGGCGGCGAAGTCTGTGCTGCCGTCGGCGGAACGACCGACTTCGAGTGCCAAGACGCCTGCATCGCCAACGACGACAGCAGCTGGGTCTGCGCCGACGACGCCGCCTGCTGCGACTCCACCGCTACATGCAACAACAGCACCGGCCTTTGTG
>JAUIJR010000488.1 GCA_030431075.1 Polyangia bacterium
GAACATCTCGGTCGCCTCGCTGGGGATCTGGGGCCTCGGCTTGGTCGTCGTCCTCGCCTACTTTTTGTTCTCGACCCTCGAGCGCACCTTCAATCGCATCTGGGGCAACACCCGCCGTCGTCGGGCGATGGCGAAGTTCACGACCTTTTACACCCTCGCCACCTTGTTCCCGGTGGTCATGTTCTACAGCTTGGCGCAGCCGATGCTCGCGCCGCTGACGAAGACCTTCTTCGTCGCGCCGATCATCACCACCGGCTTGGGACTCGTGCTCATCAATCGGCTGATGCCGCGGCAGACGGTGAGCTGGCGCGCGGCGATCATCGGCGGCGTCGGCTCGGCCGTCTTGTTCGAGCTCACCAAGTTCGGCTTCGGCAAGTACCTGGGCTTGGTGGCCATGCAGACCTACGAGGGCATCTACGGATCCCTCGCCATCTTGCCGGTCTTCGTGATCTGGTCCTACGTCAGCTGGATGATCGTGCTGCTCGGGGCCGAGGTCACCTTCGTCGTCCACAACACCTCGGCCGTGGCGCGCGAGGGCTTCGTGCACCCGCGCCATCAACGGGCCGACCGCCCCCACGCGAGCCCGGCCCGCGCGGCCGCTCGCCTCTTGCTCGCGGTCTGCGACCAGTACGATCAGCGGGGCAAGGGCCTGACCCCCGAAGCCCTCGACCAACGCTTCGGCCTGGGTTTGCCGCGCACCTCCTTTTTGCTCGAGGAGCTCGAGACCGCGGGCTTTTTGGTCTCGGTCGCGGGGGACGAGGGCGGCTGGGTTCCCGGCCGGCCCCTCGACCAGCTGCGGGTGGCCGAGGTGCTGGCGATGTTCGACGCCGATCTGCCGAACCCGCGCGAAGACGGTCTCGCGGACATCTTTGCCGAGCTGGATCTGCACGCCAAAGAGGTCGTCGCCGATCTCGACTTCCACACCCTCTTGCAGCGCGAGCGAGAGCGGCGTGCCCACGCACGACCCATCCGTGCCCGCGGCTCCGCGCCCTTGGTCGCCGTCCCACAATCGGACGAGAACGGCGCCGCCTGCGACGAGAGCGCGGCCCCGCCCCACTTGCCGCGAGCGGACGATGTCGGCGAAGCTTAGGCGTGGTGGAGATGTGCGCGCGCGGAGCTTGGAGTTCGACTCGGGGTCGGCCGGCCCCCGAGCGGTCCGGCTTGATGCTCCTGCTGCTCGTCGCCGCCTGCACGAGCCGTGACCCCAGCGCCGAGACCGGCGTGTCCGAGGTCGGCGCGAGCACGGCCGAGGCGAGCGACACCGAGGGCGAGAGCAGCGAGAGCGGCGACGAGCTCGGCGACACCAGCGAGACAGGCCCCACCGCCTGCCAGTGTGCGCCCAACGGCGACCTGATCTACCTCGCGGGCTGGGACGGCGAGATCTGGAGCTTCGATCCGGTCAGCGAACAGTTCGACATGATCGCGACGGCTTGCCCCGTCGGCGAGCGCGTCTACTCCATGGCCGTCGACCACTCGATGACCGCCTGGGTGCAGTTCACCAACGGCGAGATGCGCACCCTCGACCTCAACGATCCCGTGGGTTGTTCCGACCCGGGTTGGATGGGCCTCGAGCAGGGCTTCGTCTTGTCGGGGATGAGCTTCGTCAACGACGCCCCCGCCCCCGAGGTCTGCGACAAGCTCTACGTCCACAGCTACTCGGGCGAGGGGCCCTTCGGCGTGGGCAACGACATCGGCCAGCTCGGCGTCTTCGATCCCGAGCTCGGGCAGCTCGAGCTGCTCGCAGCCATCGACTACGACGGCGGCGAGCTCGCGGGCACCGGCGACGCGCGCTTGTTCGCCATCGCTGGACCCGAGCCGGCCCATCTGATCGAGTACGACAAAGACGACGGCAGCGTGATCTCCAACATCACCCTCGAGGGCTTTTCGAAGACCCGCGCCTCGGCCTTCGCCTTTCACTCGGGCGACCTCTACCTGTTCAACGAGTCGCAGCCGGCGAGCTGTGATCCCTGCTTGGACGGCTGCACGGGCGAGTGGGCCAGCTGTCAGGCCGACCCCGCGTGCGTGGCCGAGTTCGACTGCGTGCTCGAGACCGGCATGATCACCGACGACTGCGGCGGCAGCTTGCCGGCCGGCGTGCTCGACTGCCTCGGCAACAGCTGCCAGTCGGACTGCTTCCCCAACCTCGGCGACATTCAAAGCCAGGTCTGGCGCTACGACCTCGACAGCAGCGAGGGCCCCGCCCCCACCTTGACGCCGACGGTGCTCGCGCCGCTGCGCGTCGTCGGGGCGGCCACGAGCGTCTGCGCCCCCTTCGACCCGCTATAGCGCAGCCCACGGGAGATCTGACCGGGATGGCGGCCCCTTTTGCCCCACGCCGCAGGGCCTTGCCCGCCCTTGCCCGCGCCTCCGAGCGGCTTAAGGTGAGCCGGCCATGAGATGGTCCTACCGCCTCGCTCGCATCGCGGGCATCGACACCCGCGTTCACCTCAGCTTCGCGCTGTTGCTCGCGTGGGTCGCCTGGGAGGCCTACGGAGCTTCGGGTTCCGCGCTCGGCGCCGCCTTGGGCGTCGCCTTCGTGCTCTTGATGTTCGGCGCCGTCCTCTTGCACGAGCTCGGCCATGCGCTGACCGCCCGTCGCTACGGCATCCCGACGCGGGCGATCACCTTGTATCCGATCGGGGGCGTCGCCGAGCTGATGGGCGAGGCCCGCACGCCGCGCCAAGAGTTGCTCATCGCCGTCGCCGGCCCGGCCGTGAACTTGGTGCTCGCTGCACTTTTTGGCGCGGTGGCCTTTTTCGTCGAGCCGAGCGGCCTGGTCGGGACCTTCGTCAAGGGCCTGGCGTGGGCCAACTTGGGTCTGGGTCTGTTCAACTTGCTGCCCGCCTTCCCCATGGACGGAGGCCGGGTGCTGCGCGCCGCCTTGACCCGACGCCTCGGCCGCTTGCAAGCCACCGAGATCGCGGCCGCCTTGGGCAAGGTCGCGGCCGTCGGGCTCGGCATCTGGGGCTTGTTCGGCAACCCCTTTTTGATTCTCATCGCCGTCGTCTTGTGGACGGTCGGTGGCCGCGAGCTTCGCTACGCCCGCCTGCGCCACGCCGCGCAGATGCAGCATCCCTTTGCCCACGCCTTCTTTGGTGAGGCGGGACCTGGCGTGCCGCCGCGTCGAGACTCCGAGGTCTACGCCCGCGGACCCCGGGGCGAACGCTACCGCGTCGAGGTGGTCGAGCCCGAGCCATCACGCCCCCGCGCTGAGCGATATCCGCAGCGCGGACCCAGCGATCCCCAGTCGGACGCAGCCCTGCGCGAGCTCGTCGAACTGTTGTCGCGCGGCGGCGGCTTCGGCCCTCGGCGATAGCCGCCGTCGACGCCGGTGAGTGCGGGCGGGACTTTTCAAGGCGTCCCGGGGCAAGTAGCGTGGGCGCCGATGTCACGCATCGCCCTGCTCTCGATCGCCTGTGCCACCTCCCTCGCTCTCGCGGGGGGATGTAAGTCCTCGGAGCCGGCGCCCGCGAAGGACTCGGCGCCCGCCGGCAGCGGGGCCTCGGCGGCGACCGGATCGTCGGGCGCGACGGGGGCCTCAGGCGCGACCGGGGCCGGCGACGCGCCCAAGGCCGACGACCCCAACGTGGCCAAAGCCCTCACCGAGGTGCATGAGGCGATGCAAAAGGTGAACCCGCCGGGCGCCGTCGTCTTGGGCTTGCACGACTACGACGGCCTTTTGCCCGATGTCTCGGCCGCCGGACTCGAAGCCGAGACCCAGCGCTTGGCCGCGGCCATCGCCATGCTCGAGGCCCTCGATCCCGCGGTGATGAGCGAGCGCCAGTGGCTCGAGCGCGAAGTCCTGCTCAACGCCTCGCGCGACGACCACTTTACGCTCGTCGAGCTCGACGCCCCCCATCGAAACCCGATGTTCTACATG
>JAUIJR010000489.1 GCA_030431075.1 Polyangia bacterium
GAAGCCCTGGTCGACTTGTTCGGCGGCCCCGAGGAGCTCGAGCTCGATGAGGGCGAAGAGCTCGAAGACGAAGAGCTGCGCGAGCTCTCGGTGCGCGCGGCGACCTTCGCCCTTCGCATCTCCCGGACCTTCATCGACCTCGAAGTCCCCGACCAGGCCGTCAGCTGGGCCCGCGGGCTGATTCAGCTCGCCCCCGACGAAGCCGACGTCTGGCACCTGCTGGCCGAGGCCCACTTTCGGGCGGGCGAGACGGTGGCCTCGGTGCACGCGGGGGTTCGCGCGCTTCGTTTGGATCACCGCGACGGCAGCCCGCCTTGGGCCCCGCCGGCCGGCGACCTTCATCAGCTGGTGCGCGAGCTGCTGGCCGCCTGCCCCGATCCGCGGATCCGGCAAACGGTGGCCGAGCAACCCTTCATCGTGCTCATCCACGAGGCTCCGGCGCTCGAGCTGGTGCTCGAAGGTGTCGACGGTCGCAGCCCTGCGCTGAGCCTCAGCGCCGGCGGACGCCGTGGAGGCCACGCCCTCACCGGCATCGCCATCTACCGCCGCAACGTCGCCCGCTTGTGCCGCGGCCCCGAAGACTTCGAGACCGAGCTGCGCCTGGCGCTCTTCGGCGAGCTCGCCAACGCCCTGGCCCTCGACGAAGATGCCCGCGAACGCCTCGGCCTGCCGCCATCCATGAACACCGTCGGCGGCCGCGAGCCGAACGCCTGAGGGCGGTTGGCCTCAGCCGCCAGGTCGCGACTTGCGAGCGGCGCGCGAGAAGGGCGAGGCCATGGCGATGTCCATGGTGGCGCGCGGCGTGCGACGGGCCTGCTCGTCGTCGTCGCTGGAGCTGCGGGTGCGCATGGCGTTGTCGAGACGAAGGCTCAAGATCTGGGCGAGCTTGAACAACACCTTGGCGCCGAGGGCCGGCTCTTTGACCATGAGGTCGTTGAAGGACTCGCGGGTGAGCTCGAGGGCCCGCACCGGTGCCGTCGCCGTCACCGAAGCCGAGCGCGGCCGGTGGTCGAGCAAGCTCATGTCGCCGAAGTGCTGCCCGGACAACAAGGTGGCGATGGCCTGGCCCTGCCTCGAGACGATGACCTCGCCGTGCACGATGACGAACATCGAGGTACCGGCCGTACCCTCGGTCATGATCTCGGTGCCGGGCGCGAAGTCCCGGCCCTTGAAGGAGACGAGCACGCGCACGAGCTCGGCCATCGACAGCTCCATGAACAAGTCGAGGTGGCGCAAGATCGAAATGTCGTCGTCGATGATCGTCTTGCGCTTCTTGTCGCTCTCGGCGACGGCCGGCTCGGCGTTGACCGAGGTGCGCACGACCAAGGCGGTCACGTTGTCTTTGCCGCCGCGCTCGTTCGCCAAGCCCACCAAGCGCTCGGGGACGTTGGCGATCGACTCTGGGGCCAGCTCGGCCGTGAGCTCATTGCCGTCTTGGAAGTAGTCGTAAAGGCCGTCCGAGCACAGCAAGAAAGTGTCGCCGACCACGACGTCGAAGGCGAAGGTATCGACCACCACCGACTCTTGGACGCCGACCGCCCGCGTGATCATCTCGGCGAACTTGCTCGAGTAGGCCTGCTCGGGGGTCATCATCCCGTGGCGGATCGCATCGTTCGCGTAGGTGTGGTCCTCGCTGAGCTGGTGCAGGGTCCCGTTGCGCGTCAGGTAGATGCGGCTGTCTCCGACATGCCCCATCACCACCTTGTCGCCCAAGAACCACAAGGCGACGCAGGTGGTCCCCATGCCCCGCAGGCGAGGGTCGTTGCGGCCGGCCTCGTAGACCGTGCTCGACGCGTGCTCGATGGCCGTTCGCAAGATGTGCGCGGCCTTGGAGCAGGCGGCCTCGCTACCGTCGAAGCCGGCGACCTCGGGCAGGTGGGCCTTGACAAAGTCGCGGATGGCCTCGGCCGCCGTCTTCGAGGCGACCTCGCCCGAGGCGTGGCCTCCCATGCCGTCACAGACGAGGTAGAGCCCCAAGCTCGGCTCGACGACGAAGTAGTCCTCGTTGTTCGAGCGTCGACGCCCGACGTCGCTGTGCCCCTGCGCGATGACCTGCATGAGACCGCGAGTGTGCCACAACGCGGCGCCCTCGGGATGTCGGTTGGCCCGCGCCCCTACCGCGTCGCGGACAGGCCGCGCGCCTTCGCCATCCAGGCCGCGATGGCCCCGTTGAGGGCGTAGAAGAGCGCCACGATCAGCAAGAAGAACTTGAGGGCGGCGAAACTGCTGGCCACGCTCGCCCAGGGATCGCTGCCCCCCGGCCCCAAAGCTACGGCCAAGGCGATGTTCTCCATCAAGTCGCACACACCGGCGAGCAGCGCACCCGCGCCCACCTTGTCCCCCCATCGACCGACGATGGGCGACTCGGCGAGCAGCCGCTGCCCCACCGCGCGGGCCCATGCGCGCAAGGCGAGGGCATAGGCCACCATGAAGGCGAGGTCGACGACCAGCGAGTACCAGGCGCTGACCCGCGCGACCTCGTCCCAGGTCGCCACGATCTCGTCGAAGCGGCGCGGCGTGAAGGCGAGCTCCAAGCTGATGATGCCGACCGGGGCCGATCGGTTTTGCAGCGGCAGGTCGAACCACGCCAGCGGGATCCAAGTGAGCAGGACCGCCAGCAGGTACTTCCACCAATGGCGGCGAAAGTGGGCGTCGGCATCGGCCGTCACGGGCGGACCTTGGACGAGGCCCCGGCGCAGGTCAATGCGCGCTGGCGAGCGATCGGCCGCCCTGCGTGCTAGCGTCCTGGCGTGCGCGCGACGGCCTCGTGGCTCTCTTTGCTGCTCGTGGGCGCGGCCTGCAAACGCGAGAGCGCCCCGCCCGCGGCCGCCCCCGCGCCCGCGCCGCAAGCCCCGAACCAGCCCCCATGGTTCGGCCCCCGAAGCGGCGACGACGACGGCGCCCCCGATCGCGCGGCCGAGGTCCTCGAGCTACGCGACGCCCACTTCTCGGAGTACCCGGGCCTGCGGGCCCCCGCCCCACCGGCCAGCGAGGTCGAGCTCAGCTGGGAGCTTCGCAAGCGCGCCTCCCTCGACGCCCGCGGCGGCGAAGGCAGCGAGTACGCCGAGCACTGCTTGAACTACGCCATCCCGGGCGTCGGCCGTGCGCTCTACGCCGACTTCGCGGAGGCGGCCCGCGCTCGCGGCGATGAAGTCCGCGAGACCGAGACTTCGATCGACTGGGAGCGCAGCCCGGGCGGCGACGAGAGCCGGCGTCAAAGCGCGACGCTCATCGAAGAAGGCCGACAGCTGCGCGCGACCTGGTGCACGCGCTTGCCGGCCGCGGCCGCCCGTACGGCCATCGGCGAGTGGCTCGAGAGCGACTGGCGCTTCGTCCCCGCCCGCGAGTTCTCGAGCCTGGTCGAGGCCCCGCCGCGCGCGCTGGGCTACGGCCAAGTCCGCGGCGACACGCACGCGTGGGCCCGCTTCATCGTCGACGACCCCGACCAGGTCGACCCCACCTTTCAGTGGCTGCGCGCCCACGATCTACGCACCGACGCCACCCAAGCGCGCTGGAGCGGCAAGGTCCCCGACGCGTGGATCGAGGTCGAGGTCAGCGACGCCTCGATGCTGCCCTTGCAAGTCGAACTGCGCGTCCAGACGACGCCGCCCGAAGTTCACTTCCCCCAATAGTGTTTCAGGCGGTGGGGTTCAGCCAGTCGCGGCTCAGGACTTCTCGGCCGTGAAGGCGACGACCATGTTGCAAGGCACGGTCACGCCGATCAGGCCCAGGTTCGAACAACCCGCGCCCTCGCAGGTGAAGTCGATGGTCTGCTCGCCGATCATGCGCGTGTCGTCGGGAAAGCTCCCGTCGATCCGCACACGCCAGTTGATGGTGGCGCTGACCTCGTCGAAGGTCTCGCTGCCCCCGATCCGGTA
>JAUIJR010000490.1 GCA_030431075.1 Polyangia bacterium
AGCTCGCCGCGTTGAATCAAAGCGACGGTGTCACAAAAGTCGTCGAGCTCTCGCAAGATGTGCGAGCTGACGACCACGGCCACGCCCTCGTCGGCGACCTTGCGCAAGATGTCGCGCAGACGACGACGCGCGAGCGGGTCGAGTCCGTCCGCCGGCTCGTCCAACAAGAGCAAGTCCGGCGACTGCACCAAAGTCCGCGCGATGGCCAGGCGCTGGCGCATGCCCTTGGAGAGATCCGAGATCCGATCGTCGGCCTTGGTGGCCAAGTCGAAGGTCGTCAGCAGCTCATCCACCCGCTGCCCAGCGGTCTTCGCGTCTTGCCCGTAGCACTCGGCAAAAAAGCGCAGGTAACCGCTGGCGCTCATCTGCGGATACAAGCCCGTACCGTCGCCCAAAAAACCGATCCGCTGCCGCAAGGCATGACGCATGGGCCAGGCGTCGACACCATCCCACAGCACCTCCCCGGTATCGGGGCGCTGCAAGGTGGCGAGCACGCGCAAGGTAGTGCTCTTGCCGGCCCCATTGGGTCCGATCAAGGCGAGCACCTCGCCGGCTTTGACCTGCAAGCTCAAGCCGCTCACGGCCTGGCGCACGCCGTCATAAGAGTGGGAGATGTTTCGGCAGAGAACTTCGCGCATGACCCTGGGCCCCATCGCAGCGGGGAAAACTCGGCGGCGGGGCGCCTGCGGACATGAACGGTGCAAATCCCGCCGCCCTTACGGCCGCCCCCGTTGGCAGTGACGCCCGGGGTGGCTCAAAGTTTCCCCGCGGCCCCCCGGATCGTAACCTGCCGCGCCCGCAACCGATGCCCGCCCGCACCCCACGCCTCGTCATCGCCGCCTGCGCGGTCCTCAGCTGCACGCAGCCGCGTCCTGCGAGCCACGAAGCCGAAGCCCCCTCGAGCGACGCCCCGGCCCGCGAGCCCACCGGCCCGGCCGTGGTGGGCGAAGGCAAGCTCGAGCCGGCCCCTGCGCAGCTCGCGGCCGGAATCCCGCATCTGCGCTTCCAAGTCGAGGTGGGCGATGCCCCCCGCCGCGGCCCGGCCGACGCCCCCATCACGATGGTGATGTTCTCGGACTTCGAGTGCCCCTTTTGCGCCAAGGCCCTGGATCTGGTCGAAGAGCTCGAGGCGGCCTACCCCGGCCAGATCCGCTTCGCCTACAAAGCCTTCCCGATCGATCGCCACCCCTACGCGATGTTGGCGGCTCTGGTCGCCCACTCGGCCCAAGACCAAGACAAGTTCTGGGCCTTCCACGATCTCCTCTTCTCCGGTCAACGCCTCGATGAGGCGGTGATCATCCGCTACGCCGAAAAAGCTGGCCTGAACCTCGACGCGGTCGACGCAGACCTCGCTTCCCTTCGCTTCGGCGCGGCCTTGCGCCGCGACCTCCGCCAAGGCAAGCGCCTCGACGTCCGCTCGACCCCCACGATCTTCATCAACGGTCGCCGCTTGGTCGGCGCCCAAGAGCTCCGCGCCTTTCGCGAGGTGATCGACGAAGAGCTGCACCTGGCCAAAGGGTGGCGCAAAGAGGGCGTGGCCAAAAAGGACATCTACGCGCACGCGACCGAGCTGGCGTACTCGAAGATCGTCTACGAAGGCGACGACTCCCTCGACGAAGACAACGTGTACCCGGTGCCCCTGGGCAAGTCGCCGCAGCGCGGACCGAAAGACGCGCCGCTGACCGTGGTGGCCTTCAGCGACTTTCGCTGCCCCTTTTGCGCGCGCGGCAACGCGACGATCGACACGCTTCGCGAGGACTACGACGGCAAGATCCGCGTGGTGCACAAGTACCTCCCGCTGCAAGGCCCGCTGGCGAGCTCGGCCGCGCTGGCGGTGTGGGCGGCCGGACAGCAAGGCAAGTTCTGGGAGTTCCACGACGCCCTCTACGAAAAAGCCCCGCGCTACTCCGTACCCGACCTCGAGCTCATCGCCATGCGCCTCGACCTCGACATGGAGCGCTGGTACGCCGACCTCGACAGCGAGGCCGCCAAAGCCGAGATCCGCAACGACATCCAGCTCGCCAAAGCCCTCGGCATCACCGGCACCCCCACCTACTTCATCAACGGCCGCCCCCTCGACGGCGCGCGGCCGGACTTCGAGTTCAGGTTGTTGTTCGCCGAAGAGCTCGAGCGCGCGGATGCAGCGCTGGCGAAGGGGATCCAGCCCGGGAAGTTGTACGAGCACCTCGCGGGGATCGTGGAGGAGTAGGGGCCTCAGCCCCCCTACCCCTGCGCCCAGCGCAAGATCACCCGGTACGCCCGATCATCGCTGTCCTCGTCTCGCGCGTGGACCTCGACGTACTCGCGCGCCCAGGCGTGCCGGCGTTCGGCCGGCGCGTCTTGCATCTCGAGGGCGAGGACGCCGGCCAAGGCGATGAGCCTGGGATCGAAGCGACACGCGTCTTCGATGCGGCAGCGTTCGACGGCGGCCCAGGCGCGCACGCCGTCGCGGTCGACGAGGGCGTCGAGGAGCTCGAGGGAGTCGAGCACGGCCGGCGGCATGCGGGGGTCTTCCATGCGCTCGCGGACGGCGGACCACCAGGCGTTCTGGTCGAGGCGTAGCCAAGGCGCGAGGCGATTGTAGACCTCGTAGCTCGCGTAGAACCACGCGTCCCAGCTCGCCGCGCTCGCGTCGAGATCCTTGTCGCGCAGCTGCCATACATTCATCTCGCCGCCGCGCGGGTCTTCGCTTTCGCCGCGAAACACCTCCATCAGCGCCATCGCCTTGTCGGGCTCGGCCATCACGTGACGCTCGACCCGTTTGCCCGGAACGCGGCCACGCAGCTCGGCGCGCTCGACCTTGCCGAGGACCTCGAGCAAGGGCAGCGGCGTAAAGCGCAAGCTCAACAGCATCTCGGCCGACGCGCGAAAGAAGCGGTCACGCTCGGCTCCGTCGTCCAGGTGCGGGCGCGCGTCCGAGTTCGGCGGGTGGCGAGCCAAGAATGGGTGTAGCAGCGCCCGATTCGCGATCAGCATCGCCTCGAGCTGCCCGACATCGACCACGCCCAGCAGCTCGCCGGCGGCTTTCATCGTCGGGGCGTCGAGGCGCGTCGGCGACAGCGGGCCCAGGTTCGCCGGCTCCCCGTCGTCGGGGCGGGCGATGATCAGGTAGTCGCGGCTGCCCACGCGGTAGACCCGGTAGTCGGCGAACTCGCGGTCGAGGGCGGCGAAGACCGTCATCAAGAGGCGGTCGCTGATCTCGTAGCCTTGGATCCACTGGGCGAGGACCGCTCCGGGCGCCATGTAGCGCTTGATCTCGCGGTAGAACTCGACCGTGAACAGGCTCGACACCCCGCTCACCCAGGGGTTCGAGGGCACCGAGACGATGTAGTCGTAGCGGGCGTCGATGCCCGCGAAGTAGGCCTTGGCGTCGTCGAAGATCAGGTGGCTGCGCGGATCTTTGAACACGCGGTCGTTGACCGGCGTGAAGAGCTTCGCGGCCTCGGCGATCTGTGGCTCGATCTCGATCGTGTCCAGGGACTCGAGCTCGGGTGCGGCCAACAAGGCGTGGCTCGTCAGGCCCGAGCCCAGGCCGATCAGCGCGCCGCGCTTGGCGTTGGGGCGCGTCGCGGAGGTGATCATCGCGACCAAGAACTGCGTCGGCTCGTCGCCGGCCAAGGCGGGGCCGGCCGATTTGGGGCGGCCTTCGGGCCAGCGCTCGGTACGGACCGAGGCGTCGGGTTTTCCGTTCGTGTAGAGGGTTTGGTAGCCGGGGCGCGTCTCGTCGCGCATCACCGTGATGCTCGCGGTGCGGCCGTCTTCGTGGAACTGGGGGACGAAGCGCTCGTCCAAGCGGGTGTTGCCGCGCCGAAAGACGCCGGCCGCGAGGATGCGGGGATCCAGCTCGACCACGAACAAGCCGATGGCGGCCAGCATCG
>JAUIJR010000491.1 GCA_030431075.1 Polyangia bacterium
TGCGCCGGACGCTTGGATCCCATTTTTGGTGCTGGTCTTGTGGGTGGGGGTGATCGCCGGCTCGGAGCTGGCCGCCCGGCGCGCGCGCATGACCCCGCTCGGGGTAGCGACTTGCGTCGCCCTCGGGACGGCGGGTCTGGCCTTGGGTCTGCGCAGCGAGGCCTGGACGGGCGTGCTTTGGATCGGCCTCGGCTACGCGGGCTTGCAAGCGAGCTGGGTGATCAGCGACGCACGCTTCCAGGCACGCTTGCGCGGTGCGACGCGAGCGACCGCCACCAGCGTTCGCGCCTTTTTGGCCGGCTGCTTTTCGGCGCTCGCCTTTGGCTGGGTGGCCTGGCGCGGGGGCGAGGGTCTACGCGCCGACCCGGCGTCGCCCTTGCTCATGCTTTTGCCGGTGCTGCTGGTAGCGGCGGCGATGCTCTGGACCTGGCTGCCCCCGGCGTGCGAGTCGTCGTCCGAGTCGTCGTCCGAGTCGTCGTCGGGGGCGGGCTCAAAAGCAAAGTGACTTCGCACCGTTGATGGTGTCGACGCGCTCGCATCGCATGCCCTGGGGGCAGCGGGCGTCGGCGCAGTCGAGGGCGCATACGCTGGCATCGGTGGTGTCGACCGGGAGGCAGACCGGCGTGGCCGAGCCACCGAGGTCGGTGCAGTCACCGGCGTCCACGCAGTCGAAGGTACAAAAGCCGGCCTCGCCTCGAGGGCGAAGGCAGCGCCCAGTCATCGAGCAGTCATCCGCGTCGCTACATTCCCCGTAGAGCTCACCGGCGGGGGGCCGCTCCACCTCGCCGCCCGTCTCCGCGTCCTCCCCCAAGCTGCGATCCGTGCATGCGGGCGCCACGAGGAGGAGGAGCAGGGGGAGGACGAGAGGCGAGGGAGGGCGCATCGTGGGGTTGGACACCGGCGGGTGGGGATTTGCCGGGCCCTCATCATAGACCCGGGCGCCGCCGCCTCGGCCCTCAATGAAAATCGCGGCTGCGTAGGCCGTCGGCGTGGAGTTTGACGCGGGGTTCCCAGAGCTCTTCGGCCATGAAGTGGGTCACGCCTTCGCTGCGTTCGACGCGGCCGGTCACGCCGAGCAGCATCGCCGTGCGGGCCAAGATGGCGTGGCGCTCGAAGACGTCGCGCCACACCACCAGGTTCACGAAGCCCGTCTCGTCTTCGAGGGTGTAGAAGGTGACGCCCGAGGCCGTCTGGGGGCGCTGGCGGCAGATGACCATGCCGACGAAGCGCATCTTTTTGCGGTTGGGGGCCTCGTTGAGCTCGGCCGCGTCGGGGAAGCCTTGGGCGTCGAGCTGGGGGCGGATCACCGTCATCGGGTGGCCGCGCGCGCTGTGAAAGCTCGCGCGGTAGTCCCAGAGGATCTTCTCGCCTTGGCGCAGGCGCTCGAAGTGGGGGGCGCGATGGGGCTCGGTCATCTCGCCGGAGAGGGGGAGGCTGTCGTCCACGCGTTGCAGGGCGCCGCGCAAGCGCCAGATCGCGTCGCGTCGGTCGACACCGCTGGCGGGAAGTGGCGTGTCCGGGGCTTCGGGCAGTCGCTCGAGGGCGCCGCTTTGGGCCAGCGACATCAATGCGCGTTGGTTGAGTCCGCCGCGGCGCACGAGGTCGTCGAGCGAGGCAAAGGGGGCCGTGGCCAGGGCCGCTTCGAGCTGGCTGCGCTCGCGCTCGCCGAGCCCTTTGATGTAGCGCATGCCCATGCGGATGGCGAGCTCGCCGTCCGCGTCGCGCTCCAAGGTGCAGTCCCAAGCGCTGCGGGCCACGTCGATGGTGCGGACCTCGATGCCGCGTCGCTTCGCGTCTTCGACGATGGTGGCCGGGCTGTAAAAGCCCATCGGTTGGGCGTTGAGCAGCGCGCAAGAAAAGGCGGCCGGATGGTGCGCGCGCAGGTAGGCGGTGACGTAGGCGATCAGGGCGAAGGAGGCGGCGTGGCTCTCGGGGAAGCCGTACTCGCCGAAGCCGCGGATCTGGGCGAAGACCCGCTCGGCGAAGTCGCGGGCGATGCCGTGCGCCGTCATGCGGGTGATCAGGCGCTCGCGGTGGGCCTCGATGCGACCTTGGCTGCGCCAGGCCCCCATGTCGCGGCGCAGCTGGTCGGCCTCGCCGGGGCTGTAGTCGGCGACGGCGATGGCCAGCTTCATCACCTGCTCTTGGAAGATCGGCACGCCCAGGGTCTTGGCGAGAACGCGCTCGAGGGCGGGGTGGGGGAAGGAGACTTGTTCGTCGCCACGGCGGCGGCGCAAGTAGGGGTGCACCATGTCGCCCTGGATCGGACCGGGCCGCACGATGGCGACCTCGATCACCAGGTCGTAGAAGGTGCGCGGCTGCAAGCGCGGGAGCATGGCCATCTGCGCGCGGCTCTCGACTTGGAACACGCCGACGGTGTCGCCGCGCGAGAGCAAGGCGTAGGTCTGCGGGTCCTCGTGGGGGACGGTCGACATCTCGAGGTCGACGCCCTCGTGCTCGCGCAGCAAGCCGAAGCACTTGCGCACCATGGTCAGCGAGCCCAAGGCGAGCAGGTCGACCTTGAACAAGCCCAGCGCCTCGACATCGTACTTGTCCCACTGGATGACGGTGCGGTCCTCCATGCTCGCGGGCTCGATGGGGACGATGCTGTCGACGGGCTCGTGGCCGAGCAAAAATCCGCCGGGGTGGATCGAGAGGTGGCGGGGGAACTCGACCAGCTCGCCGACGAGGCGCATGAGGTGTTCGTGCACGCGCGAGCGCGGGTCCAAGCCGACCTCGCGCAAGAAGGCGTCGTCGAGCTGCCCGCCGCCGTAGGGGCCGACCAACTTCGAGAGGCGATCGAGGGCCGTGTTCGGCATGCCGAGCACCTTGCCGACCTCGCGGATGGCCGAGCGGGTGCGGTAGCGGATGACGTTGGCGACCATGGCCGCGCGGCGCCGGCCGTAGCGTTCGTAGACCCACTGGATGACCTCTTCGCGGCGCTCGTGCTCGATGTCGAGATCGATGTCGGGGGGCTCGGCCCGCTCGCGGCTCAAGAAGCGCTCGAAAAGCAGGTCCATGCGCACGGGGTCGACGGCCGTGATGCCGAGGCAAAAGCAGACGATGCTGTTGGCCGCGCTGCCGCGCCCTTGGCACAAGATCGAGGCGCGGCGGCAAAACTGGACGATCTCCCACATCGTCAAGAAGTAGCCGCCGTAGTCGAGGCCCTCGATCAGCTCGAGCTCGCGTTCGATCTGGGCGCGGGCATCGGGCGGGATGGCCTGCGGGTCGACGACCCCGTAGCGCTCACAAGCGCCGCGAAAGGTCAGCTCGCGCAGCCAGTCCCGCTCGTTGCGGCCTTCGGGGACGTGCTCGGCCGGGTAGACGTAGCGGATCTCGTCGAGGCTGTAGCGGCAGCGCTCAGCCACCTCCAAGGTGCGTTGCAACAGCTCGGGGCTGTCTTCGAAGCGCGCGTAGACCTCCTCGGTCGACAACAAGGCGTGCTCGGCGTTGGGGCGGATGACGTGGCCGGCCTCGCTCAGGGTCTTGCCCGCGCGCACACACGCGAGCACGTCTTGGAGCATGCGTCGGCTGCGGTGGTGGTAGAGGACCTCGTTGCCGCCGAGCAAGGGGAGCTCGTTGTGCGTCGCGGCCGCACGCATCGCGGCTTCGTGGGGACGGTCGCCGTCGTGGAGATGGCGGACGACGAGCCCGTAGCTGGACTCGGGCGCGGCCTCTCGCAGCAGCGGCATGAGCTCGGGGTCCACGGCGACGTAGACCAAGTCGGGGCCGAGGGCGGCGAGCTCGGCTTCGCTGCTGAGGGCGTGGCCTTTGGGGCAGCGAGCACGGGCGATCGAGAGCTGGCGACACAGCGCGGCCCAGCCTCGGCGGTTTTGGGCGAAGCAAAGGACGCGACGTACACGGCGGGCCAGC
>JAUIJR010000041.1 GCA_030431075.1 Polyangia bacterium
TGGCCTCGGCCTTTGGCCTGAACCGCCTGCGCCTCGGCGACGAGCACGCCGGACGTCCCGCGATCGAGACCGCCTTCGCGCGCGACAAGTTCAACGAGCGCACCTTGAACACGCGCAAGCTCTACACGGAGCGTATCGACCCCGACTATCGCTCGCACGCGCAGGGCGACCTTTGGATCCGCATGCCCCGCGAGGGCGCGGACTACATGTTGCCGGCCTTGTACGAGGAGCTGGCCAAGGCGCGCAGCACCCTCGATCACCACTACGGTGTCGACCCGGGCGTCACGCGTTTCGAGATCTTCGATCGCCCCGAGGACTTTGGGATCCGGACGGTCGGCGTCCCCCAGCTCGGCGCCGTCGGGGTCTGCTTTGGCCCCGTGATCACGGCCATCGGCCCCTATACGGCCAGCCACAACTTCTACATGGTGGCCTGGCACGAGCTCGCGCACGTCTACGCGATCACCTTGAGCCGCGGTCGCGTTCCGCGTTGGTTCACCGAGGGGCTCAGCGAGTGGGAGGCGAGCAACGCGGACCCAGCCTGGACGCGACGCTCGACCTTGCTCTTGCGCGCGGCACGTAGCGAGGGTCGCCTGCGCAAGCTCTCCGAGCTCGAGCTCGCCTTCGTGCGCGCGGGCAGCTCGGCCATGATGGAGGTGGCCTACATGACCGCCGCCTACGCGATGCGCTACCTGGGCGAGACCTACGGCCGCGCGAAGCTCATCGAGATGCTGCGCGGCTACGGGCGCGGCGAGACCACGGCCGCGCTCGTGCAAAAGCACCTGGGCAAGGACATGCCCACCCTCGAAGCCGAGTTTCAAGCCTGGTTCGACGCCGAGCTCGATCGTGCGATCTCCGGTTGGAGTCCAGATCCGCGGCGCCGCAGCGACGCGCTCAACGAGCGCTACGAGTCGGCGGTGACGGCGGCGCAAAGCAAAGACTTCGACGAGGCCGCGCGCATCTTGCAAGCGATGATCGAAGATGGCGGCGACGGCTTCGAGACGCGCTTGTTGCTCGGACGCGTGCTCATGGAGGGCCCCGGGCGCAGCTCGGCCAAGGGGCACTTCGAAAAGGCCGGGCAGTTCAATCTCGAAGATCCGACCCCCTTCGCCTTGCTGGCCCAGCTCGCGCGCGACGACAAGGATGCCGCCGGCGAGCTCTCGGGGCTCACGCGCGTGCTCGACTTGGACCCCGTCGCCTTCGAGGCCAACTTGTCCTTGCTGGCCCTCGGCTTGGCCCAAAAGGACGCCGCCGCCCAGCGCCGGGCCGCGCGTCGATGCGACGCCGTGGCCCCGATGCACCCGGCCTGCCTGGCCGCCCACGCCCTCGAACTCGGGCCCAAGCAGACCAAGGAGGCCCGCGCCTTTCTCGACCAGGCGATGGTGGTGCGCCAACGGATCGGGGCCGACGCGACCACCGGCGCGATCTTGGCGATGGCCGCCCATCGATTGGGCCAAGGCGAGCGCGCCAAAGAGCTGGCCGCCCGTAGCCGCGAAGCGCCCGAGCTCTCGGACGCGGTCCGCAAGGCGCTGTCGGGGATCTGAGCGCGGCGCGCCTCAGCGGGCGGCGACGGTGGCCACGAGCTGGCGCGCGAGCGCGTCGCCGGAGCGCCAGGCGTCCTCGACCCGGGGCCCCATGCACCAATCTCCGCAGGCGCCCAGGCCGAGCTCCGCGTCGAGCAAGAAGCCCTCGGGGAGCGGCTGCCCGGTCTTGGCGTAGCGCCAGCGATGACCGCTCAGGTGCAAGGGCGGGGGCAGCTCGAGGTCCAAGAGTTTGCCCATCTCCGCCAAGAGCTCGTGTGCGATCTCCTCGGGGGCGTCGGCGAGCCGGGCGCGACTGAACTTCGCGTCGGCGTGGATCACCCAGGCCTCGGCTTCGGGTCGTCCGGGTTTGCTCGACTGTCGTCCCAGCCAACAAAGGGGGCTGCGCTCGACGAAGGCCCCCGCGAACTCGACCGGGAGCCGCTCGCCAAAGCCGACCATGGCCGTGAGGCAAGGCGCCATCGCGGCCCGCTCCGCCGCGGCCGCGAGCTGGCGATTGCTGGCGAGCAAGTTGACCGCTTGTTGGGCGGGAGTGGCGACGATGACCCAGTCGTAGGGACGTCGCGTCGTGGCCTCGGTGTCGCCCAAGATGAAGCCGCTGCGCACGCGCGAGACCTCGGTGATCCGGGTGTGGGCGTGCACCTCGAGGCCCTCGCTCATGATCCGGGGGATGGAGGACATGGTCGGTAGCCCGACGTAGCGGAGCTCCCGCGAGGGCTGTCGACTCGCCCGCCGCCCCTCGGCGTCGAAGGTGACGATGGCGTCGCGCCAGGCGGCGACGGCCCCTTCGCGCTCCCAGCGCTCGACCACGCGACGAAAGAAGGGATCCCGCGCCGTGAAAAAGGGCGTGCCGTGGTCGAAGGTGAACTCGCCGGCCCGGCGCGTAGACATGCGACCGCCGGGCTTGCGTGCCTTCTCGAACACGTCCACGCCCCAGCCGGCCTCCTGCAAGCGGTGTGCGCAGGCCAGCCCCGCAATGCCCCCACCGATCACGGCGGCGCGCTCTCGGGCCATGTCCACCGCACCTTGTTAGCCCCGCTTTCGCGCAGGGCACGCCCGGACTCGGAGAAAACGCGGATCCAGCCGGAGAAGCCTCGCCGCGATCGGCGCAGCTCTCGGCCCGGTCAGCCGTGATCCACGCCGAGCTCGGCGTAGGGGTCGACGATCTGCGTGTCGCCGTCCGCGAAGAGGCTGGTCAAAAAGGCCATCCACGCGGTCTGGCCCACCTCACTAAAGGACATGTTGGTGTGCGTCGCGTACGAGCCGTTCTCCAGCACGTCGAACTGCAACATGCCGGCGGTCACGCCGCCTTCGGCGTTGCCGCTAAAAGGCGCCATCGGCGTCTGGCCCAAGCCGACCACGGGGCGCAAGACCGTGGGCACGATGTCGAGTCCCAAGGCCCGGGCCACCGCCCAGTTGGCCCGGTTGACCACCGTGCCGTCGTCGAGGACCGCGCCCATCAGCAGGTCCGGGGCGTTGGGGGCGAAGCTCTTGCGCTGCCCGATCACGTTGCCCCCGTAGGTCGAAGGGTCCGCCGCGTCGAGCACCGTCTGCAGCATCACGAACAAGCGGCGGGTGTCACCGTCGTCGAAGCTCTCGGGGATCAAGATGGTCAGCACGTCGTCGAAGCCGCCCATCGGATCCGTCATCACCGAGCTCAGGCGCCCGCCGGGCATCACCAAGACACCGCCGCGGTAGGCGTCGGTCAGCGCGAGCAGCTCGACCCCCATGATCGCGCCCAAAGAGGCCCCCAGGTAGGCGAGCTGATCGGGCTGCACGTCGGCGTTGCCATCGCCGTCGAGGTCCGCGCCCGCGAGCAGCGCGCGCGTCACGTAGAGCTTGTCGTAGGTGGACTGCCGAAAGTTGTCGCGCAGCTCGAGCGCGTCGATGTTGCCGGCCGTGAGGTCCGCGGCAAAAAAGGCGAGCAGGGCCGAAAGGCCGGAGAGGGTCTGGCCTTCGAGCGAGGGGTGCAAGCCGTGCATCACCGCGTCGATGGAGACGACGGCGAAGCCCTCGGGCGCGGAGATGTCGGCGAGACGCTCGGCTTGCTCGCCGTCGCCGGACAGGCCGTGTCCGTAGAGGATGGTCGGCCACGGGCCCTCGCCTTCGGCGGGGAGCCAGGCGTACACGGTGATGTCCCAGCTCGCGGTGGGGGCGACGGCGTCCGGATCCACGTCGAGGTGACCCTCTTCGTCGCGGAAGTTCCCCGTGCTGAGGGTCGCGGTGCAAAAGCGGTGCACGCTCCCCGCGGCGGCGCAGTCGTGCGCGCTCAAAGCGAAGTCCCCCTCGGGCAGACCGGCGATGTACTGGGCGATCGCCTCGCTCTCGCGCTGCACCGTGCCGACGGGGAAGGTCTGCATGACGGCGAGATCCTCGCTCGAGGCGATGACGCCGAGCTCGCTCAGCGCGGACAAGGCCGTGTCGAAGCTGGCCGGGGCTCCGGCCGAGGCGCCGTCGCGCAAGAGGGCGCGCATGCCGTCCGAAGCACCCAGGCAGTCGCCGTCGGCCGCCGCGAAGGAGGTCGTGGCAAAAAAGGCGACCGGCTCGCCGGCGGGCAGGGGGAAAAGCGGCGCCGCGAGCAGGGTCTGCCCCTCGTCCGTCCACTCCATCTCGACGCCGATCAGGTAGGCGTCTTCACCCTCGGGCATCACGACGAAGCCGACCTGACTCCCGGCCCCGGGCGTCGCCTCGGGTGCGGGCAAGTTTCCGGTGGCCACGCCGTCGAAGCCGACGAAGACTCCGGCCGCGGTGCCAAAGCCGTCCAAGCGGCCGAAGGCGTTCACGACTTGGTCGGTGTACTCGCCGTAGACGCTCAGGCCGGGGAAGTCCTCGGGGCTCACCGCGACGCGAAAGCCCGTCGCCGCGCTCGCGTCCTCTTCGAGCATCTCGAAGGTCGGAAAGCTGCTCGCGTCGCCGACCCCCGGCTCCCAACTCAGGCGCACGCTGCACGCCGCGTCGTCGAAGAACTCGTCGCCCGTCTCCGAGCTCGTCTCGCCTTCGGTCCCCCCGTCCTCGCTGCGGGGCTCACCGCCTCCGCAGGCGACCGTGCTCGCGCCGGCCAAAGCCAGCCCCAGCAAGGGGCGAGACAGATTCATCGAAACGAGTCCAAGCTTGCGCAGCATCTCGACGATGCTGCCACGTCGTCGGGGGTCGAAACCATGCGAACGCGCTCGCGTCATTCACCGCAACGCAAAGGCGCGATGTCGCACGCACGCGCGCTCAGATCGGTCGCGGCGCTCGCGTCGCCCAATCCCTCGTAGACCTCGGCCAGACGCGAGTAGATGTCATAGCTGCGCCAAGCGCCGGCCGCGGCGGCGTCGGCGTGCTCGCGCGCGGCGGCGGTGTCGCCCACCTGAAGCAAGGCGAGGGCGTAGGCGGACTCGCTGTCGGGATTCGGACGGGCGGCGAAATCCGCAGCCGCGAGCTCGCGCGCTCGCGCGGGCGGGCCCCACTCCAAGTAGTGGTCCATCGCGTGGCCGGTCGCCGCTTCGGGGAGGGTCGCGAGGCGGGCCTCGTAGGCGACGCGGGCACGTTCGGCCCAGACCTCGGCCTTGTCCGACTCGCCGGCGTCGGCGTGCAGCCCCGCGAGGGCGTCCATGAACTCCGGCAAGGCCGTCCGCTCCACGATGTCCTCGTAGATGAAGCGCGCTTCTTCGACGCGTCCGCTACGCACCAGGATCTCGGCTGCGTGCTCTTCGATCAGGTACCAGCCCGACAGCGAGCGGTTGGCGTCGAGGTAGTGCGCCAGGGACTCCTCGTAGGCGCCCTGATCGAGATCGACCAGACCGCGCTGCAGATCGAACCAGCTATCGGCGTAGGGATCCGCGGCGTGGTGGCGCGAGGCGGCCATCGTGTACCACTGGTCCGCGCCGTCGAAGTCGCCGCTGCGCCACGACCACAAGGCCAAGCGCGCCGCGCTTTGGCTGCTGGGGTTCAAGGTCTCGGCCAGCTCCAATGCCGCATGGGCGTCGGCCATCTGGCCGCGCTGCAAGGCGATGTCACCGCGCAGGCCCTCGATGGCCGCGCGGGTGTCGTCGTCGATCAAGATCGCCGCGGCCGCGCGTTCGAGGGCGGCCTCGGATTCGGCGAGGCGGTGCACGCTGAACTCGAGCTGCGCGAGCCCCATCCAGGGGCCGCCGCCCTCGGGAGCGCGCGCAAAGGCCTCGTCGAGGCGCGCGCGCGCTTCGATGTAGTCGTCGACCGAGCCGGTGAGTCGGGCATGCAAGCCCCAGTGGCTCGCCGCTTCGTCCAGCGGCATCCAAGCTTGGGGCTGCGCGGCGGCACGAGCTTCGGCGTCCGCGATGCGGGCCTCGACGCGCGCGAGCTGACTGCTCCACTCGACCTCGCCCTCGTCGAAACGGTAGGGGGTCGAGCCGAGCCCATCGGAGCTGGTGCTCGCGCCCCTGCAGGCGAGCAGGCCGAAGATCAGCAGGGGGGCGACAGATTTTCCGTGCTTCCTCATCGAAATTGTCCTGAATGAGCCTGTGGACCACACTGACGACCCAAAAAGGCTCCCCGAAAGAGAGCTGCGGGCGGCCCGAGCTCCCCCGGGATGGGTCTTCGAACCGCGGATTGGGCTCCAATCCCATACGCAAGCAAGCCGGGGAATGGATCACCCCCGCGAGAAAATGGGGCGCGGGCCATCCCGACCGAAGTCGAGATGACCGGCGCCCCCGTCTGACGATCGGCCGGGCGAGCCTCGAAGAAGACTCGCCTAGTCGACCGCGAGCACGACGCCCGCACCGACGGTGCGGCCGCCCTCGCGCAAGGCGAAGCGCATGCCCGGCTCGAAGGCCACGGCCCGCTCGAGCTCGAAGCCCAGCTCCGCCCGATCACCGGGCTGCACGACGCCTTCGGAGCCGACGATGAGTCGGGCCGACACGTTCGTGGCGCCGAAGTACATCTGCGGGGTGTACCCGGTGCCAAAGGCCGTGTGCCGACCGCCCTCGTCGCTGCGCAGCGCGAAGACCTCGGCCCGACCGCGCGCGTGCGCACGGATCGAGGCCGGGGCCGCCGCCACCATACCGCGCTCGACCTCGTCGCGCGCGACACCCCGCAAGAGCAAGCCGACGTTGTGCCCGGCGCGCGCGGCCGGCTGGTCGCGGTGAAAGGCCTGAATGCCCGTCACCACCGCCTGCGCACGCGTACCCGGCTTGGCGCCGACGAGCTCGACCGAGTCGCCGACGACGAGACGTCCACGCTCGACACGGCCCGTGATCACGGTGCCGCGACCGGGGATCGTGCACACCCCTTCGATGGGCATCAAAAAGGGCAGGCTCTCGTCGCGTGCCGGCACGGGGATGTGCGCATCGAGGGCTTCGACGAGCTCGAGGATCGGACGGACCTCCGGGTCCGTCGCCTCCCCACCCGCGGCCAGCGCCTGCAAGGCCCGCAACGCGGACCCACGAATGACCGGGGATCCCTCGAAGCCATGCTTCGCCAAGAGCTCCGCCGTCTCGAGCTCGACGAGCTCGAGCATCTCGGGATCGGCGACGTCGCACTTGTTGATGAACACGACGAGCTTTTGCACGCCCACTTGGCGGGCCAAGAGCACGTGCTCGCGCGTTTGCGGCTGCGGGCCGACGGAGCCGTCGACCAGCAAGATCGCGCCGTCCATCTGGCTGGCGCCACAGATCATGTTCTTGACGTAGTCGGCGTGCCCCGGGCAGTCGATGTGCGCATAGTGGCGCGTGGTCGAGCGGTACTCGACGTGGGAGGCATTGATGGTGATGCCGCGCTCACGCTCCTCTTTGGCGTTGTCGATCTCGTCGAAGGCGCGCACGCGCGTCCCGTGCAAGGCGCCCATGGCCGCGGTCAGGGCCGCAGTGAGGGTGGTCTTGCCGTGGTCGACGTGTCCGATGGTGCCGACGTTGATGTGCGTCTCGATGGTCATGATCAAAGTTCCGTTTCCGTCTTTTGGTGTTGTTGTTGCTTCTTCTCTTCGTTCGCGAGTCGCCTCGCGGTGGGTCGGGTGAGACTCGAACTCACGTAGCGCTCACGCGCCGCCGATTTACAGTCGACCTGCTTTGCCGCTTGCATACCGACCCGGGGCGCCGAGGCGCGGACCGGCGATGCGGAACCGCGAACTCGACGCTCGGTCGCAAAAGCGGCCTCAGTGGCTGCTTTCGCGGGTTTTCGTCATGTTCGCCCCCCGGGCGAACGGCGCCTCAGCGCCAATAATCCAGACCGTCGACCGCCGCGCACGACGAGATCGACGACCCGCCAAGGCGGCTCGCGCTCGATCGAAGTGCATCGGGGCGGAAGAGGGTCATGGGAAAATCGGCCGAAGCCGGGCGGCTATGTAGTTCAGGAATCGCGACGCGTCAAGATCACGCGCGGCGTCGCCTCGCCGCTAGAACTCACAGCTGCCGGCCGGCTCGCTCACCGGGTGGCTGAAGGCGAACTCTTCGTCGGCGCCGACGAGCCGGTAGTCACCCGGCGGGAGTTCCAGCGAGCAACTTGCCGTCACGGAGCCGCAGTCGGTGGTGCACGAGGTCGGTCGCCCGCGGGGTGCGGGGCTTTCGATGAGCGCTTCGCCGCTCACGGTGACCACGTCGCCATCGAGCTCGAGCTTGCAGCTCGCCGAGATCAAGTCATCACACGACGAGCTCAAGCACTCGGCGAAGACGACGTCGACCTCGAGCCGCTCGCCCTCGCCGGGTTGCACGCAAGCGCTCCAGAACTGGTCGACGACCCGCGTCTCGGTGCGGTCACAGCCGCCGAGCAAAGGCAGCGTCAACGCGGATCCAAAAGCCAAAACGAGCGAGCCGACGCGCATGCCCCAATGCTAGCCCAGGCCCGCGGTCGGTGCGCTATCCTCCGATCATGCGTCCGGCCCCGCGCTTCGTGCTCCTCGGCTCCCTGCTCGTCTCGCTGCCGCTGGCCGCCTGCAAGGACTTCCCCGCCCCACCGGTCGAATCGCTCACCCAGGTCTACGACTGCGAGCAGCCCGAGCCCTGCGGGATCTTCAGCGCCCCCTCGGGCGACCCCGGCCGCGCGCCCCCGACGGACTACGACGCGGCCCAGCGCTGCGTGCTCGAGGGTCTGGCCGCCGGCGAGGCCATGCTCATCCATTACAACGACGGCTGCGAGGGCATGTGCTACGGCTCGGCCCTCCTCACGCGCAGCGACGGAAGCGTCTTGGTCCAGCCCTACGCCGAGACCTTCGAAGGCGGCATCGACTTCGACGGCATCCGGGTCGAGTTCTCCGACTGGGAGCAAAGCGAGGCCTGTGAGCTGGTCGACACCAGCTTCTTCGAAGCTTGCTTGGCCAGCTTCGACGAGGCCTGCCTGCGCGAGAGCAACTGGCTCATGGACTGCGGTCCGGTGGGCGAGCCCAGCTGCGGCGCGTGACGCTCGCCTTGTGAGCGCGCCGGGGGCCGTGCTTAGATGCGCAGGTGCCTGCCTTCGCTTCCAAGTGGTCGTCCCTCG
Source organism: Polyangia bacterium (assembly GCA_030431075.1). Lineage (GTDB taxonomy): Bacteria > Myxococcota_A > Polyangia > Nannocystales > Nannocystaceae > JAUIJR01. Next base: position 8,970 of record JAUIJR010000041.1, read on the forward strand.
CCCTGAGCGCCGTCTTCGTGCTGCCCGCCTGCAAAAGCGGTGAAGCCAACGAGAGCGAGACCAGCGCCAGCGCCAGCAACAGCTCCGGCGAGGCCGGCGAGAGCGGCGAGTCGGGCGAGACCGGAGACACCGGCGGCCCGAGCTGCGACCCGACGACGCCCGAGGGCTTGATGTGGTGCATCGACGCCCAAGCCTACGAGGACCACCTGGCCTTCGTGGCCGAGCCGCGCGCGCCCCAGTCTTCGCACTGGATGGCCATCCAAGACTATGCACAAAGCCACCTCGAGGGCCTGGGCTTCACGGTCGAGCGCCGCAACTACGCGACGGGCATCAACATCGTCGCCTCGCGCGCGGGCACGGATCTCAGCGACGAGATCGTGCTGATCTCGGCCCACTACGACAGCCGCGGCTGCGGCGATGCGGCCTGTACCTTTCCGCCCGAGGAGTGCAACGGCGCCGACGACAACGCGACGGGCGTGGCCGCGGCCCTGGAGCTCGCGCGCGTCATGTCGACGGTCTCGACGCGGCGCACCATCATGATCGCCTTGTGGGACGAAGAGGAGATCGGCTTGCTCGGCGCCGAGGCCTTCGTCGCCGAGCTCCCGACCACCAACGAGAACATCTACTTGCTGCTCAACTGGGACTCGATCGGCTTCGCGTCGAGCGAGCCCAACTCCCAGACGATCCCCGACGGCTTCGACCTGATCTTCCCGGGTGAGGTGGCCCAGGTCGAAAACAACGAGTACCGCGCCGACTTCATCGTGGCCGCCGGCGACGACAACGACATCACCGTCCGCGCCCTCGAGACCTTCGAGACCCTCGGCGAGACGACGGGCCTTTCGGCCATCGCGCTCGAGCTCCCGGACGGCCTCGCCGCCTCGCCTCTGGCCGCCGACTTGCGCCGCAGCGACCACGCGCCCTTTTGGGACGAGTTCATCCCCGCCGTGTTCATCACGGACTCCACCGAGTTCCGCAATGACCACTACCACTGCGGCGCGGGCCAAGACGCCATCACCGATTTGGATCTGAGCTTCGCGGTCCAGGTGACCCAAGCGACGATCGCCACGGCGGCGGACGCGGCCGAGATCGCGGGCTGAGCCCCTACCCCACCCACTCTTCCGGCGGCTTGATCTCCGTCGAGACGAAAGCCTCGACGATGGGATCGTCGATCTGCCGGAACTCCTCGGTCGGCGCGATCCAGTGGAAGCGCTTCTCGTGCATCATGGCGACGCGATCCGCGACGTGCCAGACGCTGGGGAGGTGGTGAGTCACGACCACCGAGGTGAGGTCGTACTGCGCTTGCATGTTGGCGACCATGTCCGCGATGCGGCGGCAGTTGGCGGGGTCCAGGCCGCCCATGGGCTCGTCGTACAAGATGACGCGGGGCACCAAGGCCACCGCGCGCGCCAAGGAGACACGGCGCCGCATGCCGCCGGAGAGCTCGGCCGGCATCTGTTCGAGGATCTGGGGGCGCTCTTTTTTGCCCAGCCCGACCAGCTCCAAACACTCCCAGGCGCGAGCGACCATCTCCTCGTCCGTCGACTTGGTGTGCTCGACCATCGCGTAGGTCACGTTCTCGAGCACGGTCATCGAGTCGAAAAGGGCGTCTTCTTGGAAGACGTAGGAGACCTCGCGCCGCACCTCGGCCAGCTGGTCGTCGCTCATCTCGTCGAGGGGGCGCCCGCGGTAAAAGACCTTGCCCTCGTCCGGCCACATCAAGCCGATGAGCATGCGCAAAGCCACCGACTTGCCGCAGCCCGAGGGGCCGATGATGGCCAGGGTCTCGCCCTCGAGCACGTCGAGGTCCGCGTTTTCGATGACGAGGTTGTCGTCGAAAGCCTTGGAGACTCCCCGCATGGAGAGCACCGTCTGGGCGGGGTCGAGCACCGGCGAGGGCAGCTTAGCGCATCGCCCACGCAAAAAGGCCCGCCGGGGGGCGGGCCTTTGCGTCGCGGCGCGCAGCCTCAGGGGAGAGGCTCGGCCGGCGGACCGAAGACCGCGTCGGTCGTGCCCTGGTTGCCGCCGTTGCAGCTGCTGCCCTCGGCGCAGTCGACGTAGACGGGCGAGCGCGCGCCGTTGAGCCAGGTCTCGTAGCAGCCGCCGCGGGTGGCGTCCTTGTCCGCGTCGCAGGGACGGCAGCGGGCGCCACCGCTCACGCTGGTGTCGCACACGAAGTTGTTGTCGCCGAAGTACCAGCGACAAAAGTTGTCCTGGACGTCCTGGCCCGCCGTGTTGATCGTGCCGGGCATCGCCTTGAGGGTCGCGCCCGGGTCGTCGCAGATCGTGACGGAGCTGTCGCCGACCATCACCTGCGTGACCTCGAGGCCCGCGGCACAACTGCCGGCGTCGGGTGCACAGCCGCGCTCGCCGGCGGTCTCGCAGTCGCCCACGTAGGCGTTTTGGTCGACGTCCTCGAAGGCCTCGCCGAAGGGGTGCATGTCGGCGGCCGGGAACAACTCGGGGTCGCAGCGCAGATCGAAGTAGGTCGCGATGCACACGCCGTCGGCCCCGTCGGGCTGGTCGTTGTCGGTGAAGCAGGAGGCCTCGAGGCGGTTGTCGCCCAGGTCGCGGCACTCTTCCGAGTTCTGGCAGCGCTGGACACCGTCGGCGTCCTCGTCGGGGGGCAACACCAAGGTGCAGGCCGCGGCCGTGGCGAAGACGAAGGGGAGCGCGAGCAGTCGTTTCTCGAGATCGAAGCGCATGGAAATTCCTCGAATTTCGCGCCGCCGGAGGCCGACGACACACGAGCAGGCCTCAGGCGAGCTCGGAGCCGGGGGAGGATACGGAGGCCCCCGGGGGATCGCAAGACGGCAGCTGGAGCTCGAAAACGGTGCCCTGGGGGCCCGTCTCGCGGACAAAGACGCGACCTTCGTGGTCGCTGACGATCTGCTGCACCATGGGTAGTCCGAGCCCCGTACCTTGCGCCTTGCGGGTGTAAAAGGCCTCGAAGATGCGCTCTCGCACGTCTTCGGGCAGGTCGATGCCGGGGCCGTCGTCGCGTACAACCAAGACGGCCAGGTCCTGCTTACACCCGAGCTCGACGCGCAGATGGCCGCGCACGCCCTCGGTGTCGGGCGCATTCTCCGCGGCCGCCTCGGCGGCGTTGCGCACCAAGTTCATCAGCGCTTGGCGCAGCTGCCCCGCGTCACCGCGCACCCACACCTCGGCTTCGATCTCGCGCTCGACGACCAAGCTCGCCGCGCGGTGCTTGACCGCCAAAAAGTCGAGCAGCTCCTCGGCCAGGGCCGAGAGATCGAAGGGTGCGCGACTCGGGGCGGGGCGCCGCGAGAAGCGAAGGTAGGTCTCGGTGATCTCGGTGAGGCGATCGACCTCGCCGCTGATGCGAGCCAGCAAGCGCCGGGCCTCGGCGGCCTCGGGCTCGAGCTCGTCTTCGAGGAGCTCGGCGCTCAAGGCGACCGAGCTCAAGGGGTTGCGGATCTCGTGGGTGATCTGGGCGGCCATCTGTCCGATGGCCGCGAGCCGCTCGCCGCGAATGAGCTCGCGCTCGCGCTCTTCGAGGTCGCGCGCCATGCGGTTGAACTCGCGGGACAAACGCGCGACCTCGTCGTCGCGCTCGGGCTTCGCGTGCACCTCGATGCGCTCGCCCCACTCTCCACGTCCGAGGCGGCGAACGATCTGCGGGAGGCGCCGCAGCGGTCTCAAGGTGATGATCACGAACAAGGTCGCGAGCAGCGCGGCGATCCCCAAGCTCAAGGTGACCAACAACGTGAAGCGCTCGGTGTCCCGCGCGGCCGCCCGCACGGCGTCGCGCTGCGATCGAACCGCTCGCCGCGCCGAGTCTTCGAGACGACGAAAGGCCCGTCCGATCTCGTCTTGGCGCACGACGTCGGCGAGCACGTCGGCGGGGTCCATCGCCTCGTCGACGGCGACGAGGGCCTCGAGCTCGCGCACCATGCCCAACAAGCCCTCGAGCTCCTCGATGTAGGCCTCGCCTCCGATCCGGTCTTGGTACTCGACGCCCTGCTCGAGGGGTTGTCGCGAACGTTTCACCAGGCGGGTCCGCGTCTGCAGCGCCTCACTGAGGTTCAGGAGATCACCGGACCTCAAGACGCGCGTCTCGTCGCCCGCGGCCACGACGGCCGAGATCTTGGCGGACTGCACGCGTGCCGCTGCGAGCCGCTCTTGAAAGGGCACATAAACCCCCGTCAGCAGATCGAAGCGGGCGCGCAAGCTACGCATTTGGTCGACGACCGCGAAGGCCACCAAACCGCTCGAAAACAGGACCAGCGTGACCAAGGCCACGACCCGCAGCGCCAAGCTGCGACGGACGCGAATGGGGGCGAGTTCCACTCGTGCGGGCCGCTTCGCCGGCTCGACGAGCTCTTGGTCCTCGGCCTCCTGCGCAGCCACGGCCGCCAGCGTAGCCGAAAGGGGGCCGGCGCGCGGCGTCCCCCGGGGGGCGAGGGACTACCTAAACGCGGGTGCAGCGGGCTTTTACAAGGCGCCCCCGCCCGTGTCATTTTGTCGGAGTCGATTTGACCGTGGACGCTCCATTCGTTGTTGGGAGCCTCCCCATCGAAACCTCGCCCATGAAACCCCTCTTCGGAACTCGCTCGCGCTTCTCCGCCTCGCTGCCGTTCGTGCTCTCGCTGGCCACCGCCTTCGCGCCGGTCGCCGCACTCGCGTCTCCCTTCGGCGTGGAGGCTTCGCTCGGACATCCGGCCAAGACGCGGGCCAGCTTCGGGCTCTCGGTGGCCGAGGGTTCGACGGTCCTCGGACTCGAGGGCGAAGATGCCGAAGCCGCGGCGGCCTTGACCAGCGCTTTGCGCAAGCAGCTCGCCAAGCGCGGCGCGACCCAGGCCCAGGACATGACGCTGGCCGAGCTCAAGCTCACCATGGGTTGCGACGACGGCGACCTCGCCTGCATCGCCGGCGGCGGCCAATCCATGGAGACCGGCGAGCTGATCTACGGCAAGCTCGAGGGCTCCGGTGGCGACTACACCTTGACCTTGACCGTGCTCGATGTGGAGAAGGCCAAGGTCGTCAACGGCTTGACCACCACCTTGGACGCGGCCGCCCTCAGCGGCGAAGCCCTCGACGCGACGGCCGCCGACCTCGTCGTCCGCCTGCTCGGCCCCGGCGAGGACGGCGCGACCCCGACGGGCGCCGCCGCCACGACGGGCAGCGGCGACACGGTCCCCCCCCCTACCGAGACCGGCAGCGAGGGAACGCCGGGCGAGGGCACGGGTGAAGAAGGCCCGAGTCAAAGCAGCAAGAGCGAGAAATCCGGCGGCCTGGTCTGGGGCATGGAGCGCCCGCCCGCGACTTGGAAGATCGTGGGCTTGGGCGTGAGCGGCGGTCTGATGCTCGCCTCTCTCGGCACGGCCATCGGCAGCTCCTTGGCGATCCGCAACCCCAACGGATCGGTCTACAAAGACCTCATCGCCGAGGCCGAGAAGAGCCTCGAAGACGAGAACCCGCGCAACGACATCGATCCCGATACCGACGGGGACTTGTGCGAGCTCGCGCGAGAAGAGCCGCCGGACATGCCCGGCTTGGTGACGAACGCCTCGATGACCCAGGTGTGCAACAAGGCCGACGCGCTGGCGAAGACGGCCACCGCCACCTACATCACCACGGGCATCTTTGGCGCCTCGACGGTGGTCTTCACCGTCTTGCTCTTCACCCACAAAAAGAAGAGCGACACCGCGGCCAAGCTGCTCGAGCGCGGCGTCCAAGTCGGCATCGCCCCGGATCCCCGCGGCGGCGTCAGCGTCGGCGGCGGCTTTCGTTTTTAGCCGGTCGCCGGTCTAGCCGCTTTCCCCACCGGAGCCCCCCTTGCGTGGGGCCTTGGGGCGCTTGCGCTTTTTCTTCTTGGGCTTGCGACGCAGACTGTCTGCGCTCGCCTTGTCGACGCGGATCCCCTTGAGCTCGGGAGCCGGGCGCGAGAAGCGAAGGGTCATCGACTGACACACCGCGTCGTCGTCTTCGCTCTCCTGGGCGCGGACCTTGCCGAGCTCGAAGGCGTCCCAAAGCGAGTCGTCCTCGAGTCTCATCTTGCGAAGCACTTGGGCGTGCGCGCGCACGGCCGGCCGCGTTCCACAAAGCTCGATCTGGCAGCGCCACCGGCGGCACTCCAAACGGGAGTCCACCTCGGAGCGCTGCGGGTCCGCGCCGCGGACCTCGACCACCAGCGCGTGGGCCATGTCGACCGCGGCTTCGAGCGCGGGCTGGTGCGTGGCCACGAATCCCTTGTCTTCGCGCTCGCCGACGAAGGCGGCCGCCTCGCGACCACCGACCCGGGCCGCCGCCGAGGCTTCGCGTCCATCGTCCTCGTCTTTGTCGATCATCGGCGCTTTGGGCACCGAAAAGAGCCAATGCGCGAGCAGCAGGCCGAGGCACAGCGCAAGTGGCCCGATCCACGGGCGACGCGAGACGCGGGTCCTCACCTCGGTCACGGGTCTGCTCTACGGGGCCTCGCCATTGGCGACGCCGGGATCGCGGAGCGCCGGCATGGACACCCGCCATCCCTCAGGCTCTCGCACCATGTCGAGGTAGGCGGTCTCTCCGGCGGGCGACACCAACTTCACGCGCGCGCTGCTCTCGCCTTGCTCGATCAACTCCGTCTCGGAGACGTCGAAGGCGACATCGACCGACACCACCTGAAACAGCTCGTGCGCCTCGATGACCCGGCGTCCGCCGACGCGATCGGTGGCCAGCTCGGCCATCCGATCGAGGTGGGTGCGGGTCGTCGCGTCCAGGCGCTCGAGCACTCGGCTCGCGTCGCGGCTGCGCACGGCCGCGATGAAGGCTCGCGCGGTCTCCTCGGGCGAGAGATCGGCGTTGCCGCAGCCGCTCACGAGCAAGGTGAGCGCGAGTAGGCTCGCCCCCACGCGGGTGGACTTCATTTGTCGTCTCCGCTCGACTTGCTGGACTTGTGCATCCCCAGGCGCTTGAGCAGCTCTCGCAGGTAGTAGCGAGTGATGCCCGCCTCGCCCGCGGCGCGCGAGAGGTTATTGTCCGTCTTGGCCAACAAGCGCTTGAAGTACTCGCGCTCGAAGCCGTCGAGCAGCTCTTGCTTGGCCTCTTTGAAGGGCAAGCCGTACTCGGGCGCCGGCAAGACGCCGTCCGCGCTGGCCTCGGGCGGAGCTTCGGACTTTTGGGCGGGTCGACGGCGCCCCAAAAAGAGGTCGGAGGGCTGCACGACGCCGCCTTTGGCCATGTACGCCGCGCGCTCGATGGTGTTCTTGAGCTCGCGGACGTTGCCGGGCCAGCGTTCGGCCATCAGCGCCGCCTTGGCGTCGGGCCCGAGCTGCACCTCCATGCCCCGCAGGCGACGGAAATCCTCCAAGAAGCGACGGGCGAGCAACAAGATGTCGTCACCGCGGTCGCGCAGCGGCGGCAAGTCGACGGACATCACCGACAAGCGAAAGTAGAGGTCTTCGCGGAACTGACCGGCGCCGACCATCTTGCGCAAGTCTCGGTGGGTCGCGGCCACGACCCGGACGTCGACCTTGCGGACCTGGGTCTCACCGATCCGTTGCACCTCGCGCCGGTCGAGCACGCGCAAGAGCTTGGGCTGCAAGTCCAAGGGCAGCTCGCCGATCTCGTCGAGGAACAAGGTGCCGCCGTCGGCGTCCTCGAAGGCGCCGGCCCGGTCGCTGATCGCCCCCGTAAAGGCGCCCTTTTTGTGCCCGAGGATCGCCGCTTCGGCCAACTCGCGCGGGAGCGAGCCACAGTCGAGCACCACGAAGGGCTTGTCGGCGCGCGGGGACTCGTCGTGCAAGGCCCGCGCGACGAGCTCCTTGCCGCAGCCGGTCTCGCCGCCGATCAGCACCGACATCTCGGTCGGTGCGATCTTCTCGAGCACGGCGAAGACCTCGCGCATGGCCGGGCTCGCGCCCCACATCGCGCCGTAGTTGTCTTGCTCGGAGAGCTGAACTTCGACCGCGTCGGCGGAGAGGAAGTCGAGCTCGGTCTTGCCGAGCGAAATCTTGGTGCCTGGCTCGATCCAAGCCTCGCGCACCCGGACCCCGTTGACGGTGCTGCCGTTGGTGGAGTCGAGGTCCCGCAGCAAGATCCCTTGGCTGTCCGAGAGCAGGATCTCGAGGTGGGTGCCGCTGACCGAGGAGTCCGTGAGGGCGAGGTCGTTGACGGCCGAGCGGCCCACCGTGATCCGCTGGCTGGCGACCTGGATCTGTGAGCCCTTGTCCGGCCCGGCCGTGACCCGCAAGACAACGCGCCGGAGGCTGGTCGTGCGGTTGACGGCCGAAAAGAAGGTCGTCGTCATGCCGGCGTCGCCGGCGTCTTTGAGTCCTTTGCCCATGCGTCGTGCGCTAATTCAGCAGGTCATCCGGCGTGCGGACGACGCGCAAGTGCGGCGCGCCCTTGGCCCGGCCCAGCTTGCCCGACTTGGGCGAGCGGCGCCAGGGTTGGAACAAGAAGGCCGCAGCGACCAAAAGCGCGAATGCGGGCGGCAAATAGACCCCCCAGGTGGGACTTTGCAGGGCGAAGGCACCCACGACCGCGAGCGCACCGAAGCCCGCCAAGGCGAGGGCGGACATCGGGCCTTGGAGGCCCGGCAGCGCGTAGCGCTCACGCGAGAACACCCGGGCGAAGGCGAGCAAGACCGCGAGATCGATCGCGTGAGGTCCGGCCGCCGCGCCGGCCTCGGCGAAGGCAGAACCCCCAAAACTCATCAGGGCCGCCGTGGCCGCGTAGCCCAGCACGCCACAGCCCAGGCAAAAGACGAGGTAGCGCCGGCGCCCCCAAAAGGCCTCGAGGCGTCCACCCCAAAACCACTGCACCGCGAAGTGAACCGCGAGGTAGCTCAGCGCCGACTCGGGGATCGAAAAGGGAGCCGACAATGGCGCCCACCACGCGAAGCTCTCGGCGCGAAAGCTCTGATCATCGACGGCGAAGTGCGCAGCAAAGCTCTGGTCTCCCAGCAGCACACTCACCACGAAGGTCAGCGTGAAGATCGTGACCCAGCCGCCGCGCCAGGGGGGAAGCACCTGGGGAGTGTAGCAGCCGACGCCGGCCCGGCCCACGACGTGCGAGAAGTCGCTGGCTCCGCTGGGGCATTGCTCTACAAAGGCCAGGTGCGTGTTCGATGGTCAGCTCAATGCATCTTTCGGCGAGCCCTGGCTCGCGCCGGGCACGGACTTCTCATCCCCGCCTTGACCCTCGCGGCGCCGGCTTGTGCCGACGACGCAGACACGACGAGCGAGACCGAAGCCGAAAGCGGCGAAGCGAGTGACACCGAAGGCGAGAGCTCCGCGTCCACCGAATCTTCGTCGACGAGTGAGGAGTCGGGTGACGGTGACGGTGACGGCGACGGTGATGGCGATGGCGATGGCGATGGCGATGGTGATGGTGATGGTGATGGTGATGGCGACGGTGACGGTGACGGCGACGGCGATGGCGATGGCGACGGCGACGGCGATTTTTGGCAGGCGGGTGTCGATGTCCGCGATCTCGATCCCACGTCGGTGCAGCTCTTCACGCTCTTCATGGGGGGCTACGGCGCGCCTTTCGTGCGTGGCCCGGCCTCGGGCGTGCACGACAGCATCTACGTGCGCTCGATGGCGCTGAGCTGGGGCAACGAAGGCACCGTCATGGCCGTCGTCGACGCGGTCGGCATGGGCAACCAATGGACGCGGGAGATCCGTCAGCGCGTGGCGACGCAGACCGGCCTACCCGAGTCACGGGTGATCATCGCCACCACCCACACGCACGCCGGGCCCGACTTCATGGGCCTTTGGGGCGGCGTCGGCAACGGCTACCGCACGCGCGTCCTCGACGATGTCGTCGCCTCGATGAGCGAGGCCTGGGCCCAACGCGAACCCGCGAGCCTCGAGGTGGCCAGCCAAAGCGCGGCCAACAACAACCGCCGCGACTGGGACTTTACCGACGACACCATCGTCGTGCTCGACGCCCGACGGAGCAGCGACGACACGCGCATCGCGAGTACGGTCGTCTTCGCGGCCCACCCGACCGTGCTCGGCCAGAGCAACAAGGAGCTCAGCCGCGACTACGTGGGCTACGCCGTCGATGCCCTCGAAGTCGAGCTCGGCGCGCCGGTCGTCTGGTTCAACGGGGTGCTCGGCGACGCGAGCTCGGCCGTCCCCGCGGGCAGCTACGCCGACGATTTCGAGCGCGCGCAAGCCTACGGCGAGCTCTTGGCCGACAGCGCCGACATGGCCCTCGACGGCGCCGAGCCGGTGGGCGACGGCCTGGTCGCGGACGAAGCGAGCTGGACCATCGTCGGCGAGAACGCCTTGTTCGCCGCGGCGGCCACGGCCGGCATCTTGAACTACGACTTCGGCAACAGCGGCGGCATGCTGACCGTCGACACGCAGACGACCTACTTGCGCTTGGGCGGCGAGCTCGAGCTCTTCGCCTTTCCCGGCGAGTCCCTCACCCGCAACGGCCTGGCCATCAAAGACGGCATGACCGCGCCGCACCGCGCCATCTTGGGCAACGCCGGCGACGCGCTCGGCTACTTCGTCCCCAGCGACGAGTGGGAGACCGGGCTCAACGACGACTACGAAGAGTCCATCTCTTTGGGCCAAGCCGTGGGCGATCAGGCCCGCGACGTCATGTTGCAGCTGCTCGCCGACAACGCGCCCTAGCCCGACAAAGGCACGGCACAGATCCTGCCCATCTGCACAGAGCGCGCCCGTGCAGTGCCTGCTTCGCACCTTTTTTGGGCAGCGGGGCGCGGGCGCGCACATTCGTGGCATGTCCGAATCCGGCCGTGACCGACGTCGCCACCGCGTGTTTTTTACCAAGCACACCGAGTACCACCTGCGCGGGGACGAGTGCGTGGGCGTGCGCGACCGCGGCTCCGGCCTTTGGATCTTGGACCACGCGGCCTTGCGACTGCGCGCGCTGAGCTTGCCGACCGTCGCCGAGAGCGCGCGCTGGATCGGGCGCCGCATTCAGTTTTGGGGCCGCCGCACCGACGTGCTCACCTCCCCGGTGGTCGAGGTCGAGCGTCCCAAGCGCGGCCTGATCGGCAACTACGTCAGCCAAGCACGTGGCGGCGAGATCGGGGCCAACGCCGGCAACGATCTGCTCGTCAGCTGCCCCAGCTGAGCCGCTCTCCGACCGTCGGCGTGAAGGTCGAGCGCCCTAGGGCGCTTCGTCATGACCCGAGTCTTCTTCGATCTCGTCGTCGAAGGGCTCGGGTTCTTTGTAGGGGTTGATCAAGTAGGCGACCCCCACCGAGACGAAAAAGAGCACCACCATCGGCCCGGCCATCATCACCTGGGTCATCGGCTCGGGCGGGGTCAAAAAGGCCGCCAAGATGAAGATGACCAGCACCGCGATCCGCCAGTAGCGCATCAAGGTGCGGTTGGTGACGACGCCGGCCTTGGCCAAAAAGGCGATCAAGAGCGGGAACTCGAAGACCACGCCGAAGGCCAGCAAGATGCGGGTGGTGCCCTTGATGTAGTTCGCCAGCTCCGGTTTGACCTGGACGCCGCGCGTGTTGCTGTACTCGATCATGAAGGCGTAGCCGTAAGGCAGCACGAACTCGTAGGCGAACCACGCCCCGGTCACGAACATGATCGCGCTGATCAGCACGAAGGGGATCACGAAGCGCTTTTCTCGGCTGTAGAGCCCCGGCGAGATGAACATCCACAGCTGGTAGAAGATCACCGGCAACGCCAAGAAGATCCCGGCCATCAAGGCGACGCGAAAGTCGACCAGTAGCGCGTCTTGCACCCCGAGGGCCTGCAAGTCGGGCTGCCCGGGCGCCTCGGCCTGGGCCCAGGCCGTCTTGAGCGGCGTGCGCAAAAACTGGGCGAGCTCGGCGGCGAAGAAGAAGGCCACGCCGAAGCCGACGACGATCGACAAGATGGCGCGCGTCAGGCGACGGCGCAGCTCGGCGAAGTGGTCCCAAAAGGACATGGGCACGTCGCCCTCGGGGCCGCCGGCCATGCCCGCTTGCCCGTTCTCTTCGTGAAGCTCGTCGTCGTGGACCTTGGACATGGCCTTGCGCGCGAAAGCAGCGGGCAGATCGAAGCTCAGATCACCCGCGAGCGGCTCTTGTCGCCGAGCTGCGGCGGGGCCGGCAGTCGGGGCAGCTCGCTCGCCGGGTCATCGGGATCGGCGGTCGCTTCGAGGATGCCCTCATCGTCGTCTCCCGCGTCCTCTTCGTCCGAGGCGTCAAAGCGAGGGTCGGGGCCGGCGGCCGGTCGGGCGGCCCCGCGATAGCCCAGGGGCCGAACCGCCGAATCTTCGGTGGAGGCCTCCGCTTCGGGTGCGCCCTCGAGCTCGGTGGCCCCGCTCTCGGGATCGGCCGGCGGCGCGGCGGACGCATCACCCGCGGCGGCGATCGCCGGCGGCGCTTCGGTGGTCGAGCTCATGGCCGTCTTGGCCTCACGCTCGGCCTTGCGCAGCTGCTCACGAGCGTCGCGCTGCACTTGCGAGACCTGCCAGCGCGCGTCGTTGTAGGCGCTGCGGACCTCGTCCAGAGGCGCCCGCAGGTCCTCGTCGACCATGATCTGGGTGCGGAATTCCTCGGCCGTGCGGCGAACGGTGCCGTAGGCCCGGGCGACGGAGCGCGCGAGCTTGGGGATCTCTTTGGGGGGAAATAGGGTCACCGCCAAAAGG